>JAZABE010000369.1:0-4257 GCA_036137535.1 Planctomycetota bacterium
CGAATGGCTGCTTTACCGAAACGCAAACGGGAACTTGCGGGTACTCTGTGGCACCAGTTCCGACAGGCTCACCCGGACCGAAAAAATGACGGGCAGTTCTTCGTGAAAATCATTGACTACGTGATCAATAACGACGCGTTGGTGAAACGTCGCTTCGTGAAGAAGTGGCAGCATCAGTGGTTCGGTCCAGTTGCCGATAATTTAAAAGGCCGTTCCGTTGAAAACGGTAAACGGATTTTTGAACAAGCCACTTGCAGTCGCTGTCATTCGGTGGATGGTAAAGCCGTGAGCAACGGTCCTGATCTCAGTGCAATCGCAACCCGATTCAAGGGGCAAAAACTATTGCGACAAGTGGTTCAACCCTCCGCTGAAATCAACAAAGAATACCAAACACAGATGATTGAAACCGACGAAGGCAAACTTTACACGGGACTGGTGATCGAAGAGACTAATGAGCAGATCAAGATGCTGACCAATCTTCTTAAGCCTGACAAAGTCACGTTGATTCCAAAGACCACAATCGAAGGACGAAAAACTGCTGAATTGTCTACGATGCCGGTTGGACTTCTCGATACCTACCAACAAGATGAACTCCTGGATCTACTTGCCTATTTGCAAACACTTGATGGCAAGCAGGAGTCCAGGAGTCAAGGAAAAAGAAAGTAGTCGTGTGGCCGGTGCGGTATAATCAGCCGGTTGCTATCGTAATCCGCGGGATAAGCAAGGGAGTACTCTGTTTGGTTTTGCTAGTTGTTAATCGTGAACCCGGGAAAAACGCCAACGCGGGTTGGACGCAGCTGAATGTCTCCGCTCGCGCCGGTTCACGGCCAGGGAATTATCTTGCAATTTTTATCCTGGGCTTAACTTGGTTCTCTAGTTTGGCTAACGCCGACGAATTTCCCAAACAACTGGATGCGTTCGTGCAAGCCAACTGCATTGACTGCCATGATGAATCCACTGACACCCGTCTCGATTTCAGTAAGCTGAAAAGAAATCTCTCAGATCCAAAAGGGTTCCGGCATTGGGTCAAGATATTCGACCGGACTACTGATGGTGAAATGCCGCCGCCGGATGCCGATCAACCTTTGCAAGCTGACCGCCAGAATTTTCTTTCGCGGCTTCGCAAAGAGCTCACCACGGTAAATCGCAAAAAACAAGAAACAAGGGGGCGGGTTCCCCTGCGACGGCTTTCGCGTAAAGAATACGAGCATACGCTCCATGATTTACTCGGAATTGGTGGTAGCCTGGCGAAGTACTTGCCGGCTGAAAACACAGGTGGCTCATTTGACGTCGTTGCCGCAAAACAAGAGATGTCCAGTGTCCACGTGCAGGGGTTTTTGAAGGCCGCTAACGAAGCCCTGGATGAACTGATCCAACTTGGGCGTAACCCCGGCTTGAGAGTTCGTAAACTTGACTATTTGAATTCGAAGTATTTCCAAATGTGGATTGATCGGCCGCTTCGAATGGGTGGAGGGACGGTCTTTAAAACAGATAGCTATGTTGTGACGTTTCGAGGCCATAATTATGTGATGCGGTCCGATGCCAACGGTTTCAGAGCACCTGTGGCCGGGAATTATCGAATCCAGTTTGAAGCGGCTCCCCATAATCAACGCACGTCAATCACGGTGAGTCTTAAAAGGCAGAACGATAAACAGGGTGACAGTGAACTGTTTGCGGCCTGGGATCTTGACGACAGAAAATTCCGCAAGCTTGAAACGGTCAAGTATCTTCGGCCTGATGATTACTTTTACGTGAGTGCCGACGAACTTGATCCCGCACCCAACGGGAAAATCATCTACAACTCTCAGCCGGCAAAGGATTTTAAAGGTGAGGGCGTAAAAGTTCGCAACGTCACGGTTGAGGGCCCGCTCGAAACGTCATGGCCGCCGGAGCGAACCCAAAAACTTTTCGTCGGCATGAAGCTAAAACCTACGCTGGAATTCCGTCGGCTGATGTCAACGTACAAACCGGTGTTGGTCAAGGAGCCTATCGAACACGTTCGTGAAATCGTTTCCATGATCGCGAGACAAGCGTTTCGAAGAGAAGTTCACAGGGAAGAAATTGAGCAGCTGGTTTCCCTCGCCAAGCCAAGTCTAGAACAGGGCCGAGATTTTGTCGAAACCTTGCGGGTCCCGCTAAGGGCAATCCTGGTTTCGCCAGAACTCATTTTGCTGAAGGGAGAGCCGGGTTCGTTAGATGATCGAAGCTTGGCAAGTCGACTGTCCTATTTCCTTTGGCGGAGCTTACCGGATGCGGAACTATCGGAGATCGCCGCTGACCGCAGGCTTTCCCATTCAGAAATGTTGACAACGCAGGTTGACCGAATGTTGGCCGATCCCAAAAGTAGTCGGTTTGTCAATGATTTTTTGGACCAATGGCTTGGTCTTGATCGAATTGACTCGACCACACCAGATGCGTTTTTGTATCCCGAATACGACGACGTACTTCGCCGGGCGATGCTCGCGGAAACTCGCGAGGTGTTCAGGCATTTGATTGATGAAAATCTTGGCATAGAAAACTTGATCGACTCCAAGTTTACCTTCCTTAACCGACGGCTTGCCGAACATTATGGAATTGAAGGGGTCACGGGTGAAAATATCCGCAAGGTGAAGCTTGGAAAAAACAGCCCGCGGGGAGGGATTTTAGCTCATGCTTCGATTGCCAAGATCACCGCAAATGGAACGGTCACAACACCTGTCAAGCGAGGCAGTTTTGTGCTGACGAATTTACTTGGGCTTCCACCCAATCCGCCGCCACCGGGCATTGAATCGATTGAACCGGATACGCGGGGGGCGGCTACGATTCGCGAGACGTTAATGAAACATCAGGCAGTTGAATCGTGTGCCCAATGTCACCGTCGAATCGACCCGCCCGGTTTTGCAATGGAATGTTTTGATCCCGTTGGGAATTTCCGAAACAGGTACCGTGACAGTATCGGTGTCGACCGGGAAGTGAATCCTGGGCTGCGTTTACCGGTCAAAGAATACAGGTTGGGGAAAAAGGTTGACACTTCTGGCATCACCAGCGACGGTGAAAAGTTTTCTGGCATTCGGCAATATAAAAAGCAGTTATTGAAATCAAAAAAACAAATTGCTCGCAACTTGGTCGTGAAACTGGTCGAGTTTTCTAGCGGTGGTGAAATTGAATTTGGTGACCGCGATGAAATTGAGAGGATCTTGGATCAAACGCAGGGAAGTGGTTATCCGCTTCGGAGCGTCATTCAGCAAGTTGTCTTGAGTCGAATATTTAGGAGTCGGTGATGCTACATTCCTTATCCCGCCGTGCGGCACTCAAAGCATCCGGAGTTACGATTGCTTTGCCGTTACTGGAATCTCTGGATGGTGCTGTTGGAGCGGATTTAGCGGATTCGCCCAAACGAATGGTGCTGATTTGTAATACGCTGGGCTTGTACCCACCTTCTTTGTATCCACGGAAAACGGGAGTTGATTACCCGATGACCGGTTATTTGAAGTTGCTCCAAGAACATCGGAGGAATTTCACCCTGTTTTCGGGTTTGTCACACCCGGATCAACATGGAAAAGAGCCCCATGATACGGAAATGACCTGGTTGACTTCAGCGCGGAACCCAGGGTTAGGGGGGTTTAAAAATACGATATCCGTCGATCAGTACGCAGCTGAAAAACTTGGGCATGTCACCCGGTTTCGTTCCATTGCGCTGAGTACAAACACACAAGAGAGCCAGTCCTATACCGGCAATGGTGTGATGCTGCCTGCAGAAGACAAACCATCTAAGTTATTTGAAAAGCTGTTCCTGAAAGGCAGTCCAGCCGAGGTCAATCGGAAGCGACAAAGTCTTGCTGACGGTCGAAGTATTTTAGATTTTGTGGGTGGTCAAGCTGATGCGCTCAGGCAGCGTGCGAGCCGCAATGATCATCGAAAGTTGGAGGAATATTTTGATGCGATTCGGAAAGCTGAGTTAGAGTTGGCTGAGGCTGAAGCGTGGATTGACCGCGCGAAGCCCAAGATTGGCGTCAAGAAGCCGGAAGATATTGCAGATCGGCGAGACTTAATCGGTCGAACGGAGGCGCTTTTCAACTTGATTCCCCTCATTTTGCAATCGGATTCATCGCGAATCATCACAATGGTGATTCAGGACCACGGTGTCGTGCCAATGATAAAAGGGGTCAGCGCGGGGCATCATCCTTTATCTCATCATGGGCAAGATCCGGAAAAGATTAAGCAACTGCAGGTAATCGAGAGTCAATTGCTCCGTTGTTTTAATCGTTTTTTGACTCG
>JAZABE010000370.1:0-3669 GCA_036137535.1 Planctomycetota bacterium
GGTTTGGGCGTTCAACGAAGCGTTACCCGGACGGGCGAGTAAATTCTCGGAAATGACTGGAGTTGTTTTTTGGGATTCCAACAATCCAGCGATCATCGTTGGCTCTTTGGACCGGAATTCGATGGCGTTTCTGTTTGATGCGATCTTGCTCCAGTTAATGAAGTTTTGTTTTTGCAGGTTAAGCCCGCCAGGGCCTTCGCCATGACCGCCTCCTCCGTCACCAGGGTTCGAGCCATCTCCCGGTCCACCAAAATCACTTCCCCCGGGGTCGCCGCCGTAGTTTTGTGCCAGGTAAAGGGTTCGTGCTGCGTCAATGCCTCCAATGGAATCTGAACCGGAAATGTCACGAATGGCTCCTTCGGTGATGAAGTGCCTGACTAGGTTAGGAGAAAAATTAGAGTCGACTGAAAGGACTAATGCTGCCAACCCAGATACAAAGGGAGCTGCTGAGCTGGTACCGCTGTACCGACCGTACCGGTTATTGGGAAGTGTGCTGTAAACATTGACTCCAGGCCCGTCCACCTGAACGGAGGCACTGGATCCAACGTAATTGCTGAACCAGGCGCGCCCATCGCTCCGGTTGTGGGCGCCAACAGACAGTGTATTGGAAATTTCCGCACTGTGACGTGCAGGATAAAGAGGCATGTCTTGACCTCCGTTACCAGAAGCCACTGAAACAAAAACGCCATTCGCGTTGGCATACGCAATTGCGGCTCGAACGGAGTAATTGTATTCCCCACCGATACTCAGATTGATGACATTAGCGCCATTGTCTACCGCGTAGTAAATGCCCTGTGCCAGATCACCAAAGTCCCCATCGCCATTTTTGTCCAGCACACGGACCGCCATAATTTTAGCCCCGTAGGCAATCCCGGTTGCGCCAAACTTGTTTCGTGCTGATGCGATGATGCCAGCAACATGAGTACCATGGCCGTTTTCGTCGTGCGGGTTGTTATCCCCGGCTGAAAAATCCCACCCGAATGCATCATCGACGAATCCGTTGCTGTCGTTGTCAATTCCATCGCCAGGGATTTCATTCTGGTTGATCCAAGTTTGGGAATTGAGGTCTTTATGATTTTTGTCGACGCCGGAATCAATCACGGCGACCACTATGTCTTTGCCTGTGATGCCGGCGTTCCATGCCTCTGGAGCGTAAACCGCGTTTAAATCCTGATCACGGGAGCTCGTCCCATAAAAATCAACATAGTCTAGACGCCCATCGGGTTCTTTGGGGTCAGCGGTGGCGACCAGTTGGTAGTTAGTGTTTCCGCTAAACGTCTGGACACCAAAAATATAAACACCAGGCGAAATGTCAGTGACAATTCGATCCACGTTTTTGCCAGGTTTGGTCGAGCTACCCAGCAGGTTGTGGTTGATGTCATACAGGTGTAGATTCGCATTGGCAGAGAGACGATTGAGGAGACCACGAAGATTTAGAAACTGCTCCGCAACGAATTGGTAGTAGTCCCATTGATCGCCATTACCGACCCACCCTGAAATTCGAATGTCGTTTTGTTCATCGAGGGTGCCAAGCGGTGTTGCTTCCTGGAGTGTGTTTCCCCCGTTGTCTTGCCTGGCGTCAATGGCAGTAACTCGGAGGTCATACTCTGTTGAGTTTTTCCCGTCGAAGGCATCGACCCGAACGTAGTAGGTGCCTTTTGCAAGATCCGCTTGAATAAATTCATCCGCTGTGTTGGCTTTGAGTGACCAGTCGATCAGTTCCCGGTTGTGATCGAGTAAACGGAGCTCTGCATCTGCAGTCAAATTGGTTAGTTTAACTCTTAAGTCGGTGTCATGATTGACCCGGAGTTTGTAGATGTCTTTGCGGTCACCGCGGCCGACATAGTCGTGGATCTTTTGGGTCCCCTGTAGGGTGCCCAGGTTGACAGATGTTTGATAAGTGTTGCCATCTTCAACAGGCGTCTCATTGAGAGCTTGGGCGGCGATGTCTTTTCGGCTAATTGCTTGTTCTAACGTTATCGGCGTCCAATTCTGCTCGGCAGTGATGAAGCCACTGTCGTCCTCCATCGCTCCAGCCCGTTCAACATTGATGTCTACAGGAGAAAATAGCTGGGCTAGAAGGAGTCTCGGTTCAAGGGGCTCTATTCCAGCTCCGAGTTGAGATTGGGTCGCATCACTGCTCTGTTGAATTCGTTTGGCCACGTCTTGTCCCAGAGAATCGAGAAGAGAATCAGTCTAGAGGAGAACGACACCCCTAAACTTTAACCAAAATGCAGAATAAATACCATCTTTACGCACTTTGTCAGTAAAATTTTTTGTTTCGTGTTCACGACCGGCACAGGATGACGATAAACAAGAAAGCCGTGAAGCGATTGTTTGGAACTGGCGTTTTTTCCAAAGAAAACACCTAAGATTAATCTTTGCTGACCTTTTGACCCTTACCGGAAATTCCCCATTCCATGAGTTCTGACCGCGAACCCCCTGAAAAATCCGAAATTGAAGCGGAAAAAGAGAATCCTCAAAACGTGGAAGGTTCGTCTTCCGACGAACAACCGCAATACAGTTTCCAGGGTCCGGTTCCCACTATTCCTCCGAAGTCGTTAGAGGAAGACGTTCCTAAAGACGGTTCTGAACCCTCTGCCGACTCCACCGGGAACGCTACAACGCAGGGTGAACCGGCTCAAGTGTCGCCTCAGCCCGTTGGGTCTCAACCCACCTTACCTCAGGATCAACCGTCAGCGGAAACGATCGGTGGCGGGCCTGATGAAAAGTTGATTCAACAAACCAAAGTTCAAATCAGGGGCTTGGTCAATGAGATTCAGACACTGGCTCAATCCGGTTGTTCGGTTGAAGAGTTTTACGATGGATTCTTGTCGAGGGTTACCAGCGCACTAGCGTCAACGGGAAGCGCAATCTGGAAAGTTAATGACAATGGGCAGCTGGAACTGCAATTCCAAATCAATGTTGCGGCGACGGAACTTGCCGGAAACGAGCAGGCCCAGATTTCGCATGACCGGTTGCTGAAAAAAATAATACAATCGAATGAACCCACGGTGGTTCAGCCTCATTCCGGAAGTGGTGATCCCGATGGCGCGGCCAACCCAACTTCGAGCTTGTTGATCATCGAGAGGCTCCGGGTGGACCAGAAAGTGATTGGGTTGGTAGAGGTGTTCCAGCGATCGGGCAGTGGTCCGACGACCCAGCGGGGTTATTTGCGTTTTCTGGTCCAAATGTGTGAAATCGCCAGTGACTTCCTGAAGAACAAAAAAATCCGCACCTACCAGGAACAGCAGGAGCTGTTGGAAAAACTCGAACAGTTTATCCGGGCAGCGCACCACGGTTTGGACCCGAAGCAGTCGGCGTACACGATCGTTAATGAAGGACGCAGGCTGGTCGATTGCGACCGGGTCAGTTTTGCAAAACGCGAGTCGGGTAAATTTCGGATCGAAGTCGTCAGTGGATTAGATTCAATTGATCGCCGGGCTGATGAAATTAAAAAGCTTAGTGAATTGGCGACGACTGTGGTGCGAGGCGAACGACCGCTTTGGTTCAACGGGGATACAGAAAATCTGCCTCCTCAGATTGAACAACGTCTGCAGGCCTACATTGATCGAGCGCACTCCAAGGTGGTATGCGTGATTCCACTTTGGGAGACTCGGAAAGAGGATATTGTTGAAGAGGCTGAATCTACCAATAAGAAAATCAAGA
>JAZABE010000371.1:0-7730 GCA_036137535.1 Planctomycetota bacterium
CTTTAATCCGACCGTATTGGCCCGTCCTCCCCGTGGAAATCGTGCAACTGATTTTAGTATACGCCAACGCTTTTCAGTCACCAGCCCAAAAACCGCCACCACGCTTTCATGCACACTCGTTCCTACCGTTCCCCAAGAATTTCGGGTACGTCCCTTTATTAACCCCACGTAAGTGAAGCCAAGCACCCCGGTCATTCCAAACCCCATTTCCGCTCACCGGAGCACCTCGAATTGGGTATCGGTCCGTTTTGCATCGTTGGCAATAGCGGCTTTGAACTCTCTTCAATTCCAGCATCCTTTCATTCCCCAGAAATTTCCGTGGACTGGAAGCCACCGCCCGGTCAGTTAAGATAGGGCTGTTTTCCTGATTCCTTATTTTATTTATTCAAAACCAATGATGCGACCAACCCTTTTATTTGCACTGCTTTGGGCCACCCCGGTTTTGGCGAACGACGTGATCATGGATGGCAGGTTTGACGACTGGAGCAGCAGCGAGGCCAACGTCACTGATCCAACCGGGGACGCGTCCGACAAATTTGACGTTGTACGCTTGAGCGCCAAAACCAACAAGAAATACTTGTATTTAAGACTTGAGTTAAATCATGAACTCAACCTACAAAGCGGCGATAAGGCAGATGGCAATCTCATCTTAAATCTAGAGAACTCAAACGGAAAAATTGAAATCAACCTTCGATCTCGTTTGGCGACTTTAATGATTCGCAACGCAAAACCCCGACGACTGTCGTGGAAAGAGATTGGTTTTACAGCCCTCCCGACTTACGCGTCCCGAACCCACGAACTGAGAATTGCCCCCTCCGCGATCGGCTTCGGACCCCGCACTCCCGTCCAAGTCAATGTGCGGGGCTCGGACGTGATCCAACCGCTTAAAGTCCGCTGGAGCGGTAAAGAACTTCCCAAAAGCGTACTCAAGCTGAACCGCGAAAAAGGTTCGTTCCGAGTTGCCAACCTGAACACACTGAGACAGGGCTTGGCTGATTCAAAACGAAGACAGCCGATCAAAAAACTCCTTGAGCTATCCGAGGCCGATGTCTTGACCTTCCAAGAAGAATGGAAAGAAGATCTGTTTTTAAAAAATGTTGGCAAAGTTTTCGGTTCCACGACTGAAAGCAAACCCCTGAATGTGCACTGGAATAATGGCTGTGCCATTGCGACCCACCTCAAACTCACCCCACTAAAACTCAACTTAGAGCGAGGCGCAGCGGGTTACATTGAAACCAATGACGGAAAAAGCGTGATTGTTGTCTCCGTACATTTTAAGTGTTGTGGTTACGCTGGCAGCCCGGAAGATCAACAACGCCTTCGCACAGCAAAACAGCTGGCCCAGTTGCTTGAAGATTTCAACCAAACACTCCCTACACCTTTGCCCATGGTGGTCATTGGCGACTACAACCTGGTCGGATCCCGGCGCCCTCTGACCTGCCTTGAAGAAAATGGGTTCCAAGAGCTCGTTTGCCTGGACGAAAGTTTAACGGCGGCGACGTGGCGGGGACTCAGGGAAAGTGAATCCTTTTGGCCCGGACGCCTGGATATCGTCGTTTCCAAAGGCTTAACCCAACTGCGGGGACAAATTTTCAACCCCTCCTTAAACCGGGTTCCCGATCAAGATTTAAACTCGGCCAGTGATCACCTGATGGTGATCAGCGATTTTCTAATGAAGTGATAAACAGATTCTACAGGTATGAAAACAGGGGGCTTCGGGTAACCCAGAAAACTACAAGGTGATACAAGAACCACACTACTTGAGAAATTGAAAACCGGTTGAAAAACTGAAAACCGGAACTTCCAATGACCAAGCCAAGGCATCGACATCATCCAGTGTGAGGCAATCAAATACGACTAGGGCAATCACTTCACAAAAACCAAGGAATTGAAGCGGCCATGAACGGAAAATTAATTTTCATTTGCATGATGGGACTGTCGTTACCCGGCGTTGTGCCGGGTCAAGTGCCTAGGGCGAAAGTCGATCTCAAACTTCAACGGGAAACCACGCTCCCCAACTCCAACACCCGTGCCGTCCATTGGTTGGATAATCGTCTTGAGGTCGCCCAAGAAAATGCTATCGCCGATAAAATCGGAAACCGGGCGACTCCGGTTGAACGCCTTAAAACCGCTAAAGGGTTTCAAGTAGAACTGCTTTATTCAGTGCCCGCCGAAACGCAGGGTTCGTGGGTTAACCTCTGCACGGATCCCAAAGGCCGACTGTTGGTCAGTGACCAGTTTGGCAGTCTGTACCGGATGACTCCACCCGCCAGCGGGAAAACCCTGAATGCTGACGACATCCAACGAGTGCCTGCTGACATCCGGGCAGTCAATGGAATGGTTTGGGCTTTTGGAGCTTTGTATGTCGGTGTCAATGATTATGAAAAAAAAATTCCTTCTGGCCTTTACCGGATTACAGACAGCAACGGAAATGACCAACTGGATCAAGTCGAACTGCTGAGGGAATTGCAAGCCAGGGGAGACCACGGAGTTCACGCCGTGGTACCGGGTCCCGATGGAAAATCACTGTTCCTGATCACCGGCAACAGTACTCAACCGACCCACCTGGCAAAATCCTCCCAAGTTCGGCAAGTTTGGGGTGAAGACCATCTCCTGCCCAGTTTTCCTGACGGCCGCGGTCACAACCGTGGCGTACTTGCTCCCGGCGGAATTATTTACCGGGTCGATCCCGATGGAAACACTTTTGAAGCCTATGCCAACGGGTTCCGAAATATTTTTGATGCGGCCTTCAACCGGGACGGCGAACTGTTCACCTTCGATGCCGACATGGAATATGATTTCAACACCCCGTGGTACCGTCCGACCCGAATTTGTCACGTGGTCAGTGGCGCCGAATTCGGTTGGCGAAACGGGGCTGGAAAACGCCCGCCGTTTTACGCGGACAACCTTCCCGGTGTTTTGGATATCGGCCCCGGATCACCAACAGGCGTTTGTTTTGGTTACGGCGCCAAGTACCCGGCAAAATATCAGAACGCGCTGTACGCGCTTGATTGGAGCTGGGGAAAACTCTATGCAGTCCACTTGGAGCCACGAGGTTCCAGCTACACCGCCACCAAAGAAGAATTTCTCACCGGGGCCCCATTGCCGATCACCGATGCCATTATTCACCCTGGCGACGGCGCCATGTATTTCACCATTGGCGGCCGCCGAGTGCAGTCTGGGTTATACCGTGTAACCTACGTCGGTGAGGAATCAACCCAGCCCACAACTTCGGTCACCCGAAATTCAAAATCAAAACCGCCTTCGGCCAAATCATTGACCAGTACGGCCAGAGCAACCCGTCATCAACTGGAAAAATTCCACGGCCGGCAGGATCCCAGCGCCATCACCCTCGCTTGGCCCCACCTTTCCAGTAGCGATCGTTTCATTCGCTTCGCCGCTCGGACTGCCATCGAACACCAACCGGTCCAGACTTGGTCCGCCAAGGCACTCAACGAATCCAACCCCAATCGACAAGTCGAAGCGTTACTGGCCCTCACCAGGGTCACAAGCGTCTGCCCGCAGCATCGCACACCATCGAGTCCACCCGCCGACCCTCAACTGCGCAACGCATTGCTTTCCGCCATCCTGAAGATCGATCGTTCTCAGCTCGACCTAAGCAGACAACTGACCTGGCACCGCACACTTCAAATCATTCTGAATCGTTTCGGGAGACCGGATTCGGCAATGGCCCGAAAACTGATCGACTCTTTGGATCGACGGTTCCCATCCGAATCCGCAGAGCTCAACTGGCTTCTGTGTGAAACCCTGGCCTGGCTTGAGTCCCCAACGGTCGCAGGCAAAGCCATTTCCCTGATCGAGACAGCACCGACTCAAGAAGAACAGGTCCAATACGCTCGATCGATTCGCCTGCTTCAGACCGGCTGGAATCCTAAACTTCAGACCGCGTACTTTGAATGGTTCCTCAAAGCGGCCAACTACCGCGGCGGAGCCAGCTTTGCAAAATTCATTCAATTTATCCGGGATGATGCCGTAGCCTCGTTGAGCGACTCCCAGAAAGCGTCACTCAAATCAATCCTCAAAAAGAAGCCTAAAAAAGTCTCCGCACTGGAAAACCTCGGCACCGTTTTCTCCGGTCGGGCTGAAACCCTCTGGACACTGGATGAACTCTCGCAGGCTGCCCTCACCAACCTAAAAAAACGAAATTTCGCCAATGGCCGCAAGATGTTCGCCGCAGCCGGATGCTACGCTTGTCATCGATTTCAAAACCAGGGTGGCATGACCGGACCGGACCTGACAACCGCGGGACGTCGTTATTCGGTTCGAGACCTGATCGACCAGGTCATCAATCCCAGCAAAGTCATCAACGATCAATTCTCATCCGTTCTGGTGCTTACTGAGGATGGCATCATCCACCAGGGAGTAATTGTCAACCTAGGTGTCCGGAAAAACAGGAGTTCACTGGTGCTAAACACGGATCTCACTGACCCTAATCAGCGGGTGACCATTGATCGGGATTCCATCGAAGAGTTGAAAACCTCCAAAATCTCACCGATGCCAGCCGGGCTGTTTAACCGGATGACTCAATCGGAAATCCTGGATCTGGTTGCCTACTTGATCAGCGGCGGCGATTCGAAACACGAGTTTTTCCGTCAATAAACCCTCAACGACAGCCAAAGCCACCCTTTTGAGTCCGCCAGAACAATGACAAACAACGCGAACCCTGTCCTCTTCCTGTTGGCACTGATTTGGGTTGGGACCACCGAAACCGCAGCCGAACAGCCGCCCCTCAACGTGTTGATGATCTGCATTGACGACCTGAACGATTGGACTGGATTTCTCAAAGGCCATCCGCAAGCGTCGACCCCTAACATGGACGCGTTGGCAAAACGAGGTCGAAATTTCACCAACGCTCACTGCGCGGTTCCCGTCTGTTCGGCCTCACGAGTTAGTGTCATGTCAGGAGTTGCGGCAACAACCCATGGAAGCTATGAACTGGGGCCACGTTATGAAGAACTACCGGCCCTTGCGGACGCTCCCACGATTCAACGTTACTTTAAAACTAACGGCTATTACACGTTGTCCGGCGGCAAGGTGCTGCATCACGGTTTTCAGGGACGGCTGACGCATGACATTGATCGTTCCTTCGGACGAAAAAAAAGTCCCAGACCTGCAAAGCGGATGAACCGTCCGGCGAACTGGAGTGCGGCCTGGGATTGGGGAGCGCACCCGGAAACAGACGCCGAAATGGCCGACTACCAATTGGCAAACCAGGCCGCGGCGGCACTCCAGACGGATTTCGGTCAACCGTTCTTTTTGACAGTCGGATTCTTTCGTCCCCACGTTCCGCTCTTGGTTCCTCCCAAGTGGTTTGAACTCTACGATGCAGGATCGCTGACGCTGCCGCAAACCTTGCACTCAGATCTCGCCGATCTTCCCAAAAACTTCCTCAATATTAATCGCTATGCCGCCGCTCCCACCCATGCGCAAGTGATCCAGCAGAAACGTCAGCGAAGCCTGACGCACGCTTACCTAGCATCCGTCAGTTTTGTCGATCAATGTGTGGGGATCATTATCAACGCTTTGAAATCCAGTCCCCATGCCGACAACACTCTGATCATCTTGTGGAGTGACCACGGTTTCCATCTCGGAGAAAAACATCACTGGGCAAAACGCACACTGTGGGAAGAATCCACCCGGGTTCCCTTGCTAGTGGCTGGCCCCGGAATCCAACCCGGCAAGCCCTGTGCAGAGCCTACCAGCTTGATCGATATTTATCCGACTTTGATCGAATTCTGTAAACTGCCAAAAAACCCAAGACTCGAGGGCATCTCGCTTGCACCTCAGTTAAACGACCCCGAAGCCCCTAGGAAACAACCGGCAATCACGTCTTCGTATTTTGGGAACCACGCCATCCGGAGCCGGAACTGGCGGCTCATCACCTACCGTGATGGCGCCCAGGAACTTTACGATCACCGCGAGGACCCGAATGAACTCCACAACCTCGCCAGTGAGCCAGCTCACCAAACAAAATTAAAACAGCTCGCCAGCTGGCTTCCCCGAAACGCCACACCCGAGTTCAAAACCAAATCCGAGCGGTCCCGGGCTTCTACACAATGAGCCTCGCACCCCGACCAAATCCAGCAAGAAAACGCAAACCGACAAACTCCATGATCGCACCCCGTGCTGCCGGTTCAACGGACAAAAGTGAAACGCCGGCTAACCCAAGCTGATTCGGCAGCTTCAACAAAAAACAGTTTTTATTTTCATGATCGCCCAATTTTTCTCTTCCGGGCGAACCGGACAAACTTCGACCCAAGAAACCTTATCGACAACGGCTTATTGCAAGTCCGAATTCGAAAGCAGCTTGGCGGGCAATCCCACTTCCAAACGATCAAATTGATTCCATGTGAACGGTCCTTCCGGAAACCCCCAAACGTCAGCGCTCGAACTGAAGAGATAATACCCGTCTTTTTCCAAGCAATAGGCTGCAATCAAGCTGCCTTCTTCTTTTTCAAATGAAATCACAAAAACGAATTTATCGTAACCAACCTCCTTGGGAACAGGTTCGACCTCAACATAGGTCAGTTGCTGATCATCCCGAGCCGACACAATCTGCCAGTCAACCAGGGTGTCGTCCCCGGTCCCAACATGCTCTCGACCCCATCGGGTCATATTGGCTTTCAACGCCTCAGCACGGGGTCCCGTTAGTACAGGCTCTGCTCGTTGACAAGCTTGGGCAAAAAAACAAATCGCGGCAACCGAAAACAACCACTTGGCACAATAGTCTCTATTCACGCTCAACTCCTTGAAGCTATTCACTTAAACCTGAAGACGCTTGGTCTAAAAGGCCCTCTCATTCTACCAAAGTCATTTCATTCTGGTGAACCGGGGCAACAACAAAACCCAGTTTGTTGCTTACCCTTCCGCCTCCAATGTTCGCAAATGAACTCCGTCCCTTGCCCTCTTTCTAGAACAGTGCGTGGCATTCTGTGAAAGCCCCAGGCCAACTTCCTAGATAACCGCCAGTTACTGCAACCTTTTCCAACCCTAGAATTCACCCGCATTTCCGAAACGGTCGAAGCCAAAACTTGCCATCTCCTCCCAAGGACAAGCCTCCTCACCTTCCTTTGTGTCCACCCTGCTGTTTTAATCATTGGAGGATCAAAACAGCCAATAAGCTGGACAGGATTCTTAAACCTGCCTCAACCTAGAAACCCGTACCGACAGTGAATCGATAAGGTCGGTCCAACTACGAATGGAAATCCTATGATGCGTCGACTGTGCTGGCTTGTTTGTTTTGCCCTGTTACCCAACCTGCTCAACGGACAGGAAGTTCGTCGGGCCATGATTGAGGAGATTCAATCCGTTCCTCCCAAGGCGAACGGGAACTGGACGATTGGCGGGCAGATTTTTCACACACTCCCAACCACCCAAATTGACGCCACGACCGTGCCGGCAAGCGGTGAACTGGCAATCGTCGAGTACACTATTGAAGAAGGCAAGCGGTTCGCAACCGCTATCCAACTGATTGGAATCAAGGCTGCCAGTGTCAATGATGGTCCCTATGTCATCTGGAAAGATGCGTCGACCGCGGAAGTTCTAATGATGACCGCTGGCAAGGTCAGCCGAAAAACCTACCGGGAGATCACCCAATCGATCGTGATTGATGATTTACCTGGTCCTGTGAATTCAATCACACTGGACCCGAACTCACCCACTGCCCCCAAGGGAACCTGGCGCTCACCCTCCAAGTTGATGGCGATCAG
>JAZABE010000372.1:0-4790 GCA_036137535.1 Planctomycetota bacterium
TGGAAAATCATCTTTGGGTTTATAGCGTCGATCCATCGGTAGAACGCGAGGAAAACACGTACGGCATGGCAAGTCAGGTTTTTGACTGGAAGTCCATTAAATACACAAGAATAAATCCCAACCTTGCAATTCCATTTCGAATCAACGATGAACTTGGTTTTTTCGTCAATGAAATCTGGATGTGTATGCCCTCAAACCCTGTCGAAAAAAGTCTTCAGCAACGATTTAAAACGGCCAAATTGGTTTTTTACGAGGATGGGTTGCATGCCTACAACGAAAATTATGGATGGAAGCAATTGACTTGTAATCCTCGCCGATTTGCGAAATGGATGTTGATCAGGTTCAGGCAATTTTTGTCAGGTTTCAAAAGCAAGAATAAAGGCGGCTTTCCTGCACGCCGATTGGATCAGGCATATCTGATTCTGGGCGATCGACTTAAGTTGGCATCAATCTATCGACCAAAAAAGCGTCAGTCGTTTATTCCAATCGGGAACCTGAAAGCCGTTGCGAAAAGGATCGCGCAAATTCAGGGATTTTGTCCTCCCCGTATCGATCAACCAGAAAAAACAATTGTTTTCCTGGGCTGCATTTTTGCAGAATGTGATTTAACAACTTGGGAAGAGGAGTTGGCCGTTTATTGCAAAGTGGTTAAACGAGTTTTAGATCTTGGATACGATGTGCTCTGGAAGGAGCATCCACGTGCCCAAAGGCCTTTTGGTAATCGACTTCGACAAGAATTTGGTGGACGACTGTTTACCAAAAAAATGAACAAGTTGATTCCGGCAGAAGTGTTTTTTACTGAGAACAAGATGGCAGCTTGTATTTCGCCGCATTCAACATCGCTGCTGTTGTTGTCTAAATTCGAAATTCCGGTTTTTCAGCTAACCGATTTTTGCGATGAATTTTACAACGAAGCATATCGCCCGGTAGTTGGATTGGTGCGAAAGCACGTTCCGCCGCTTCAGCAATTGAAACCGTTTCGGTTGAAAGCCTAAAATGCTAAAGAAGTATCTGTTCGGTGCCAAATCCTACTTTCGGCTCCATTTGGATCGTATCCGAAATTTCAAAGGCAAAGTTTCCGAAATTGAATACGGAAAAGAACAGGGAGGAATTGTTGATTCTTGGATTTCATCATTAAATGAAAACGGGTTTGTTGTTGTCGAAGATTTTTTCGATCCAAAATTATGTCAGGAATCTGTGACAAATTTGGATTCGATTTTAGACGAGCACCATGATGACTGTTGGAAAGATCCCTTGAACTCTGATAACCGCATGTTCGGGATCAATTTTAAATACGATGTTGCAGAACAATTTTTGAAAAATTCTTTATTTTCAGAAACGGTGTGCCGGTATATGAATTGGCAAAGTCTCGTCGGATATACGATGGTGAACCGCGTGATTCATCGGGAAAACAACCCTGGGTCTGGTGGCGGATGGCACCGTGATTCAGCTCGCTACCGAGACCTTAAGTTTATTCTGTATCTGACGGATGTTTCCACGGAAAACGGACCTTTTCAATACGTTCGCCAAAGTAACAACATTTCCGAAAGAACCAAATTGATTTTGAAATACGGCAGTGGGTTTGCGGGAAAAAGATTTAACGATGAAACGGCCAAAATTGTCGAATCCCTCGAAGATAACTGTGAATTGACAGGAAAAGCGGGCACGCTGATTATTGCCGATACATCGGGGATTCATCGCGGAAAACCGTTGACCGCGGGAAAGCGATTTGCTTTGACAAACTACTATTGGCAAACCGCGGCTGAAGTTCCTCCACGGATGACAGAAATTGTACCTGATTTCTTTGATCCAAAACTTGAAACAATCTTGGGATAACATATGAGGTATTTAGAGATTGCTGGCCGAAAAGTCGGAAGTGAATACTCGCCATTGGTCATTGCTGAGATTGGAATCAATCATAACGGTGACTTGGGTATCGCCAAAGAAATGGTGGATAGCGCGAAAAAGGCGGGTGCTGAAATTGTTAAGTTTCAATCGCATGTTATCGCAGACGAGATGTCTCATCATGCAAAGGAAAGTGTCCCGGGCAACGCGGATATTTCGATCTATGACATCATGGCCTCGTGTACATTAAATGCTGACGAAGAACAGGAAATCAAGAAGTATGTCGAATCCCTAGACATGATTTTCCTGAGCACACCATTTTCGCGTGCGGCGGCGGATCGGCTACAAGC
Organism: Planctomycetota bacterium; assembly: GCA_036137535.1. Taxonomy (GTDB): domain Bacteria; phylum Planctomycetota; class Planctomycetia; order Pirellulales; family Pirellulaceae; genus JABAAE01. The sequence continues at coordinate 2,196 of JAZABE010000372.1, forward strand.
GATGGATGTACAGGCATTCAAGATTGGTTCGGGTGAATGTAACAATTTTCCGCTGGTGAAGCACATTGCTGAATTTGGCAAACCCATCATTCTCAGCACGGGAATGAATTCGATGGATTCGATAACCAAGACGGTGGGCATCCTAACAAATAAAAAAGTGCCTCATGCACTACTGCATTGCACCAATGTCTATCCGACACCACCCGAGTTGGTTCGTCTGGGTGGAATGGCACAACTGATGGAAGCCTTTCCGGAAACGGTAATTGGGTTGTCCGATCACACGCTGAACAATGCGGCTTGCTTGGCAGCCATTGGAATGGGGGCAGATATCCTGGAACGGCACTTTACCGATTCCAAAGACCGAGAAGGACCGGACATTTGTTGTTCGATGACGCCGGACGAGCTAACTCAGTTGCATGAATGGGGAAACGAAATCGTGAAAATGCGTGGTGGAACCAAGGGGCCTGCCGAAGCCGAAGCTCCAACAATCAACTTTGCGTTTTCCAGCGTGGTTTCTATTCGAGACATTGAAAAAGGGGAGGTATTCTCCAAAGACAACAGTGGGGTGAAACGACCAGGTACCGGCGAACTTTCGGCCGACGACTTTGATGCGGTGATTGGTAAAACGGCAACTTGCGATATTGGCGCAGATCAGCAACTCAAACGTTCAGAAATATCCAAATGAGTGATATGAAGAAAATTCTATTTCTAACCGGCACGCGAGCCGATTTCGGAAAGCTGAAACCACTGATGGACGCCGTGCAGCATGACGATCAGTTTGAATGCCGAGTGTTTATTACTGGGATGCATACCTTGCAGGAATACGGGTTCACTGCAAAAGAAGTCCTGCGGCGAAACTATGATCAGCATTATACATTCGTCAATCAAATCTTGTCGGAGCCAATGGATTTGATCTTGGCCAATACAGTTCAAGGCTTGGGACGTTATGTACACGATTCGCCGCCCGATGCCATTGTGATTCATGGCGATCGGATTGAAGCCATGGCGGGTGCGATTGTCGGATCCTTGCGAAACATTTTGACGATCCACGTTGAGGGAGGAGAAGTTTCTGGAACCATTGACGAATTGATTCGGCATTCGGTTTCCAAGCTTTCTCATGTTCATTTGGTAGCGAATGAAGAAGCGTCAACTCGACTGATGCAATTGGGAGAAGCGAAAGAAACGATTCACGTTATCGGGAGTCCAGACATCGACGTGATGCTTTCACCCGACTTACCCCCGTTGGATGCGGTTCGCGAAAGATATGAAATCAATTTTGACCAATATGGGATCGCCTGCCTTCATCCTGTGACGACGGAAGTTCACCTATTGGAACAACACTCCAGAAACTTCTTTGACGGACTGATTGAGTCCAATGACAAATTTGTATTGATCTATCCCAACAACGATGACGGTGCAGAGATAATTTTGCGTCACGTTGAGGAGCTGAGATCGCACGAAAATTTCCGCGTCATTCCTTCACTAAGGTTTGAGTATTTTTTGACCTTATTGAAAAACTGTGAATACATTATCGGGAATTCGAGTGCCGCGATTCGAGAAGCGCCCGTCTATGGAATCCCAACGGTTAATGTGGGAACCCGTCAACAAAATCGGTTTGTCTATGAGTCAATCATTGACGTGGAGCCAAGCAAAGAATCAGTGCTGGACGGAATTCAACAGGCAAAGTCCCTGCAGGGAATATCGCCGACTGATTATTTTGGAAAGGGTGACAGCGCTAAATTGTTTTCAAAAGTACTTCATCAAGAAGGTTTTTGGGAAATCTCCAAACAAAAAGTGTTTGTCGACGTCCCATTATCGAGTCAATGAAAACCGTAGGAATCATAACGGCACGGGGTGGCTCAAAGCGTTTCCCCAGGAAAAATATTGCTCCTTTGTGTGGAAAGCCGCTAATTGGCTATACGATCGAAGCGTCATTGCATTGCCCATTGATCGACCAAACTTGGGTGACAACGGACGACGAAGAAATCATGTCGGTTGCTAGGTCTTATGATGTCAATCTGATCGAACGGCCGGATGAACTTTCACAAGACAACAGCACTAGTTATGACACCGTTGTCCACGCATTGGAATTGATGAAAGCCCAAGGGCACGAGTTTGACTATTTCGTGTTGTTGCAGCCCACGTCCCCCATGCGAAATTCCGAGCATCTGGCCCAAGCCATTGAGCAGGTCGGAACGGACGGTGCAAAAAGTGTAGTCAGCGTTTGCCCAACGGAACACTCGCCCTATAAGTCTTTTGTACGCAATGGCAGTTTTCTAGAGCCTCTATTTGATAAAAGTCGAATCAACCTTCCGGCACAGGCGCTTCCCGAGGTGTACCGGCAGAACGGAGCTATTTACGTAATTCCAGTGAACGATTTTCTGACCGGTGAGAAAAACTTTTTTGTTGAGCCGGTCGCTCCCGTCAATATTGACGCACACGCAACTATGGATGTCGATACGGAACTCGACTTGAAGATTGTCGAATCGGTGATGCAGTGGCAATCCGAAGCCGGCAACGAGAAATTTATCCAGTGAAGAAGCAAATCAAAAAAATCGCAAAGTCGGCTTTGGCAGGCCTGGAATCCGGAGTGAA
>JAZABE010000373.1:0-3247 GCA_036137535.1 Planctomycetota bacterium
CAAATTAACCATGTCGATGTTGCGTGTTTTTACGGCAGTTACAATCCCGGATAGCGTCAAACGAATCATCCTGTCTTCGATCCCAAAACTCCCTTCTGAGCATGGAATCTCTTTCGTCGACTCCCAACACCTGCATTTGGCTCTTAATTTTATTGGCAATGTGAAAGACACCGAAATTCCGGAACTTTGCAGTGCCTTTGCCTCTGCCTTAAATGACTTTTCACCTTTTGAAATTGAAATGCGGGGATTTGGCGCGTTCCCAGACATTCATCGCCCCCGTGTGCTCTGGGTGGGAGTCGAACAGGGAAAAGAAGAACTCGTTGCCCTGAACAAAAAATTCAGGGACATCATTGAGGATTTCGGATTTCTTCAGGAAAAACGGTACACGCCTCACTTGACGATTGGGCGGGCCCAAAAAACCAACCCTCAACCGGAAATAATCCAGGCGATCCAAACACGCGTTGAAAAAGTTGTTTGCGAGACCATTCAGGTTAAAAATGTGACCGTCTATAACAGCCTACCTGAAAAATCGGGGCCGAGCTCCATTCCATTAGCCACGCTGAAACTCTAGCAACTCCCGCTGGCACCTGGGGTGGTTGCCCAGCTATTTTTTTTTCGCTTCCTTTTTATCTCCAGCTTTTTTTGCGGCGTCATTCTTGGGTTCAGTTTTTACCGAAACCTTAATCGTTTGCGGTTTATCTTTGGCAATAACCTGGTTCAGGTTATCAGGATCTAGAAACGCAAATTCAACTTTTAGCGTTTTGATTTTTAAAAGCTCTCCATTAACGGGTATTTTTAACACCGCTTGGAAATCTTTATTTTCACCCGGAACAGTGACTGGCGACACCGTAATTCCCTTGGGCAATCCTGCAAGGGAAATCCGCAGCGGATATTTGCTCGTGTTACCGTCGATTTTACCGACAATCGGGTGATCAATCATCCCGCTACGCGGCAGAACAACCGCCTGCCCTGCAGACAACTCGACTCTTGCGTATCGCTTGGTAGTGAGCGTCACGGGATGGCAAGCGGATGACAACAGGACCTTTTTTTTGTCGGCCGACAACAACTCGGCGACCAAAAGGGCCTGCCAATCCTGTTCAGCGATTTCAACCGGAAATTCGATATTTAATTTACCATCGTTTTTTCCTTCAAGGATTTCAATAGTTCCCGCACGGATTGATTTTTCGATATCGTTAAAAAAAGTATCCTTGTTATTTTTCCGCACTCGTTTTTTGGGCATTTTTTGGTTTGTCACCAGGCGAACTCGAACCGGTCCTTTCAACCCTGGTGATTTATTTAGTTTGATCGAAGTGGGAATCTGTCCCCCCATCAATGCCAATTGATGGGCCGAGATACCCTTCCATTCAATTCCCAGCTGCTTTGAATTGATGGGGCCTAAGGCAATTTGTTTCCGACCAGTGTCCATTTTTTTGGCAAAGGTTGACTCGGGCCCCAAGACATCACTGCGATAGACTTTCCCTTCCGTGTTAATCACCGCTTCCATGGAGATGTAGGCCGGTCCGGACCCATGCGATGAAAAGGTGACTAACCCAACTTCAGATTCCGCGGGAATTTTCGCGCCAGCAATTTTATAGTCAGCCGGGAGACCATCAAAAACTAACTCGACCGGGCCATTGTAGTTCTGCCGCACAAGAGAAACTGGAACATGCGCCGTACCATTTTTTGTAATATTGATAGTACTTTTGGATAAAGTCGCCAGCACACTTGGCTGACTTTGCTCAAAGACATTCAGTCGATACACGTGTGATGGACCTCCCTTGGCCGCCACATCCGAAATTTCCACAACTAGTTTCTTCAAGTTACCGGGGACCGTGTAACTCAAGAGGGCATCCTGTTCACCTTGTCGATCGTCGTTTTGCGCCAGAACATTTCCCTGGACAGTCTTCAAAACGATTTTTGCGTCGAGCAACGATCCGATTCGACGACCCCAAAGATCAAAAAGCAGCTTGGATTTCGGGCGAACATCTATCTCGTAATAATCTTTTTCACGATTCTCAAAAATTCTCCCATTAATTCCCAAGGGAACCGCTCCCACGGGATGCGGATCCTGCGATTGCGCCGTTTCAACGTATTCCGGGGTATTCGAGGAAAAGATTCTTGGCGTGATCCCCGAAAAAACGGGTTGCTGAATCGACGGATTACACCAACCAGCTTGAAGTTGATTCACTTCCTCAATCCACTCTGATTCAGCATCTACCTTGATTAATCGAAGCGATGTTTTTTGGCCCGTTTGAACTCCAACCGGTAAACACAGGTCTGCGTATTCAAATTGACCCATTTTCAGGCGAAAAAACCCGGGCGAAGCTCCTCTGAAAAGGAAATCATGAAGCTCAACAAAGTATTCTCCAGCCTTGGGAACGGTGAAATGGCAACGGGAATCCCCTCCCAATGTTCTGGAAGGCTGGGCAAACGCCACTTGTTTTCCCTTGCCATCGTAAACATGAATGACTGGCCGAAGCTTGGAACCGATTCGATTCGCCTCCACTTCTAAAATGACCCGGTCATTAGCCTTTCCTTCAAAGCTCGTTTTTAGAATTTGTGCGCCAACCAACTTTCCGGAGAGGGCAACCGGCACGGCCTGTTTTTCTTGAGAAAACACCTTGTGCGGCAACCGGTCTACTCCGACCCGGACCGGGTCCGATAATCCATCCGAGTTGAATACTCGCATGGGATACATTCCGGGAGCGATGTTTTTACCGGGTGTGATTTTGACCTTTAACCGGTTACTTCCATTTTCCTCAACGGTCTGCTGAACGAGATCAAACGGAAAAAATACCTGAGTCCCCTTTGTCAGATTTTGTCCCGAAATCGTCAACTCGGTCGAGTGCCCAATTTGTATGCCCCGGAGATCGATGTCGGTGATAGTCGGTTGGGCAAACGATGCTTGGGCCGAAAAAAGGGTGCTTAAAACCAAAGCAATCAGTCGATGTTTCATTCTCAAACGCAAGATAATGCCGGGGACCAATAATGGGAGTGGACCAAAACCCCAGCATTTAGAGGATCGTTCAAACTCCCGTTCTCGTTCAATCTACATACCAAAAGGATCATCGCCTCCAAAAGGGTCTCCACCCGGTGCTCCACCGGGGAACCCACCGGGTCCAGGACCCAGAAGTCCAGGCGGCAGGGCTGAACCGTCTTCGACCTCTTTTTGCATCTTTTTCAACATCTCGTCGTAGTTGTCCGGCTTGGTGATCACGATCTTGGTCGTGTTGCCTTCTTTCTTGGG
>JAZABE010000374.1:0-1317 GCA_036137535.1 Planctomycetota bacterium
GGCAAACAATGCCCTGAGGATTGATTTACCCCCCACAGTGGAAATCAAAACCAGGGCCATCATGACCAACGAAAAATAGTCGAAAGGACCAAACTGCTTGGAATAAGCAGCAATGGGTTGGGCCAAGAAAAAAAGGAAGGCCCAAGAAACCACCCCGCCACTCACCGAGGCCAGGACTCCCAGTCCAAGCGCACGTTCGGGATGCCCTTGTTGAGCCAGAGGGTAACCGTCAAACGTCGTCACGATAGAGGCCGGGGTTCCCGGCATGCGCAACAGGGTGGCAGTAACCATCCCGCCGCTGATCGCGCCGACGTACAGGCTGATTAAAAGAATCATCGCCTGAAGAGGATCCATTCCAAATGTCAACGGAAGCGTCAACGCGATTAACATGGTCCCTGTGAGTCCCGGGATTGCACCCACGACGATTCCCAGAGCCGTACCCAAAACGACGAATCCCAAGCCGGACGGCGTCAAAAGTTGAAACAATGCTTCTTGCATGCCAAACATTCCCCCCGGTTAAGGGCTAATTATTACAGTGGGAAACGACCAGGACACACATTTCTAAAGGACTACCGAGCATTTCAGTCTCACCCCACTGCTACTCATGGTCGACGGTGATCGTTTGCGAATAAGCAAGCTCACCAGTTCGACCATCAAAATATTGAAAAATCACCTGGGGATGGGGATAGGCTACCCAGCGTTTGTCCCCCAGTTTTTTAGGCATGTTAAAAACGTTGTTGACTTTAACTATACAGAAATGAGGATAAAGCCGTTCTAATCTAGGTAGATCCGGTAAAATGTAAGTGCTCCACCGGATGTCACACTCTCTCGGACCAAACTTGAATTTCCCGGTAATCGGTCGATCCATCTCGTCATTTTTGGGCACATGATTAACACTGTTATGCGGGCCGCAACAAAATTCGTAGATGTTATCGGTGACTTTGATCGCAAAACAATTATGCAAGTCACCCGTCATGACAAATACTTTTTTACCAATTTTCTCCCACTCGGTAATCAGTTTTTCCCGTTCATCGAAAAACCCCGTCCAAGCCTCTTCCTTGTTAGCTTCGTCCGCTTCAAAACCCCCGGCACCACTGTGGGGAATCATAAATGGCACACTCGAAGTCACGAAAAAGAAATCGGCATCACTTTTTTTCATCGATTCAATCAGCCAATCTCTCTGCCTTCGCCCCAGCATCGATAGGCCTGGCTTGTCCCGGTTGCGGACATCATGCATGTCCCGGGCGCTCCGGGTGTCTAGTAAAAAAAACTCGCAATTGGCGACTTTGAATTTAGCAAAAGAACTCCTGCCAATGG
>JAZABE010000375.1:0-4267 GCA_036137535.1 Planctomycetota bacterium
CGATAAACGAACTGATCCGTCCAGAACTGCTTGCCTCCCAGGGTGGGCAGCACGAGATTCCAGTTCATTTTGGAAGGATGAACCGGGGTTTCCGAGGAATTCGAAGACTGATTCATGGATTGACTGGGTTGTTTGATCATTGGGGTCCGAGGGCAGCTGTAAGACTCGCCCCCGGGGGACTAGAGGAATTCATTCCACTGGTTGGTTTCGATTTCTTTGACCAGGGCACGGATCGACTCTTCCTTGCTTTTATGAGCAACCAGGGTCGCGTTTCCAGTTTGAACCACGATGCAATCTTCCAGCCCAAGGGTGGCAACTAGGTGCCCTTCTTCAGCGTGGATAATTGAATTGTTGGTTTCCAGGTTAATCGTTTTCCCGAGGGTTGAGTTTCCATTTCGGTCTGCAGCAATTAGACGCCCTACGGCTTGCCAGGTTCCGACATCGTCCCAATCAAAAGGAGCTTCCATGACGGAAATGTCGTCGTAGTGTTCCATGATTGCGTAGTCGATGGAGGTGCCGTTGATGGCTTTGAATTCTGTTTCAAACACCTGGTCAAAATGCTGGGTGTCAATGGCATCCTGGATCTTTTTTAGATGGCTATGCATTTCAGGCTGGTGTTTTTCGATTGCACTAAAAACAGATTTTGCTGTCCAGACGAAGATCCCGGAATTCCAATAAAAATTTCCCGAGTCGAGGAATTCGGTTGCGGTTTTTTTATCCGGTTTTTCACGGAACGTTTTAACTGCAAATAGCTCTCCTTCTTCGGGAGTGCCTTGTGATTCACCTCGTTCCACGTAGCCAAAGGATTCTGCTGGATAGGTTGGTTTAATGCCGAAAGTCACGAATCGCCCTGGATGGGATCTGATGGTTTTTACTGCAAGTTTGATCGCGTTTTGAAAGTTGTCCGCTTGTTGGATCACGTGATCAGCTGGCATGACCAGCATGATTCCCTCAGGATCTTTTTGGGCGATCATGGCAGCGGCAAGACCAATGCACGGCGCTGTGTCGCGTTTTGCCGGTTCGCCAACGATTTGGTGTTTTGGGATTTCGGGGAGCTGTTTTTGAGTTTCTTCGACAAGTCGTTCGTTGGTGACCACCAAGACATCTTCCTGGCGAACCAGGGATCCCAAGCGGTTGACGGTTGACTGGATCATTGTTTGGTCTCCGTACAGCTTGAGGAGTTGTTTGGGTAGTCGTTGAGTGCTTGCCGGCCAAAAACGAGTACCAGATCCTCCAGCCATGATCACAGCATGTAACATCGATTAGTCCTGAATTCCAATTGAGTCGAGTGGGGTTGAGTGCTCCTACCCCCTTATAACGTTTTCGACTTGTTGTTACGAGCCGATTTGCTTATCAAAATAATCAGCGCCGCAAAGAGTTAGGCTGGCGTTCAGGGTCTGGGTCCAGCAGCAGCGTTTCAATCATGGTCGGCAACCGGCTTCTCGATCCAGCGGCATCGGAGCTACCCAAAGCCGTTGCCGAGAGGGTTTCGGCAACAACGGTGTGTCGCTGGTGGTCTGCCTGGATTGCCGATTGGGAGGGTGCTAACCAAAAATAGAGGTGACCGGCTCGGCTTTGACCAATTCGCGCGGTTGATTCAAGTGGTTGTAGACGATGGTGGTCGGATCAATGCCAAGCGAATGGTACATGCCTGCAACCAGTTCGATCGGATGAACCGGGTTGTCGATCGGCGAAGATCCGGTTTTGTCACTTTTTCCATAAACAAAACCGCGTTTGGTCCCTGCCCCGGCAACGAGAGCAGTGTAGCAATAGGGCCAATGGTCGCGTCCATCGTCACTGTTGTTGTTGCCCGACGTGCTGTAGCCCCGTTGCGGGCTGCGTCCGAATTCACCCAAGCAAACCACTAGTGTTTCATCGAGTAATCCCCGTTGATCCAAGTCGTTGATCAAACCGGACACACCGGCGTCGAGCATCGGAGCCGATTGGGTTTTCATCCGTTTCGTGAGCCCGACATGAACATCCCAGGAATGGTTGTCTGAATTGGCGACCTTCGGCCAGACGACTTCGACAACCCGGGTGCCGGCTTCGACCAGCCTCCGGGCAAGTAGGCAGCATTGTCCAAATGTATTGCGACCGTATTGTTCGCGAGTAGAAGACTTTTCGAGCGAAAGATCGAAGGCTTTACGGGCTTTGCCGGAGCTGATCAAACTGATTGCTGACTTGTAGTAATCGTTCAGGTCATACCGCTCAACCGCCTTTTGGATGTCGGGCATTTTTTGGTTGACGAGTTCGCGGAGACTCGCCCTTCGATTCAGTCGAATCGGAGAAATTCCCTCCCGGAGTTTTAGGTCATCCACGTTGATTCGATCCATTTTATTCATGTCCATATCCCCTCCAGATGGGAACAGGTAATACGGATCGTAGGCGCGTCCCAAAAAACCGGCAGTCCCCCCTTTGTTGACAACGTTGCTTTCCTGAAGAGGACGGGGCATCATCACAAACGGTAGCATGGGTTCGGTGGGAGGAATCTGCTTGATGACATTGGATCCAAAGGTGGGAAAGTCTTTGGGCGATGGCGGTTCCAATTGTCCTGAAGGACTAACTTTGTCTGTCGTGTAGCCGGTGTGCAGTTGGTAAATCGCTGCGGTGTGATTGAAGAGTCCCTTGGGCTTGTAGCTCATGGAGCGAATCATTGTGAGCTTGTCGGTGACTTGTCCAATTTTGGGAAGGAGTTCAGTGACGTCCATTCCAGGGACCTTGGTTTGAGCCCTTTTGAATACTGATTTTACGTTGTCGGGGACGTTGTCCTTGGGATCCCACAGGTCTAGGTGACTTGGCCCTCCCTGTAAATAAAGGATGATAACACTCTTGGCTTTTCCCCAGCCTGCCCCTTTAGGGGAATTGGAATCGCTCGCCTGTGCGGATTGCATTTGCAGCATGTTGGGGAGCGACATGCCAAGCATCGCTGAACCGCCGACCTGCAGAACACTTCGCCTGGAGACTCTCGCGTTCTGATCGCAAATATCCTTGCCCGGTTGACCTAGAATGTTAAGCATTCGAACCTCCTGTAGTTCGATTAAGTTAAAGGGAGGGGGAGTCGAGCAATGCCGACCTCAACCCAGTATAAAAGATCGGCCGGTTGAAACGCAACATTTCTCGTAAAATCAGGAATTGTGGCGACTTTCTCAGCAAAAGCGTATCAATTTATTCGATTGGGACCTGCTTTGCTCAAACCCTCTGGACTCTGATGAGACTCGGTGTTTTTGTCAAGATGAGTGCTCCTGAGAGCCTTTGCGAGCCGAGTCCCTCTCTACCCGGTCCCTGCCCAGATTGAATTGGATATATTATTCTTCTGTGTCAGGGTTGAAAGCTATAGAGTAGTCAGGGTTGAAAGCTATAGAGTAACCCTGTCTTTTGACCATCTTGTCCCTTTTTGCACTCACTCGATCGAAGTATGCCGCCGTTAGTCATAGATCTTAAGAAAACGGACGATCCCTACGATGCGGTGCATCTGGCGGTTGAATTTCTGGCTGCCGGAAAAGTCGTGGCTTTACCGACTGAAACCGTCTATGGCCTAGCTGTAAGTGCCTTGAGTGAAACTGGCGTGCAGCGAATCCAGAAAATCAAATCCCGTCGGCCTGACCAACCCTTTGCCTTGGCCGTGAAAAGTAGCGAGGATGCGTTTGACTACGTTCCGAACCTCTCGGCACTGGGGTTTCGTCTTGCCCGGCGATGTTGGCCAGGCCCGATCACCTTGGTCCTTGACGGTACCCATCCCGACAGTCTGATTACCCAGCTTCCGGAGGCTGTTCGCCCCATGGTGGTTAAAAACGGTACCGTGGGATTGCGCGTCCCGGCACATGATGTATTTCACCGGGTTTCAGCTTTGTCCGTGGGTCCCATGATCTTGACGAGTGCCAATTCGGCGGGCGAACCGGAATGTCATAGTGGGGAGTCGGTGGTCGAGGCGCTTGGTGATCAAGTAGACTTAGTTTTAGACGATGGTGTTTCGCAATACGGTAAGGCATCAACCGTTGTGAAAGTTGACGATTGTAGCTATGAAGTATTGAGAGAAGGTGTATTCGGAGAATTTGCTTTGAAGAGAATGTCAAGCTTTATGGCGTTGATGATTTGCACCGGTAATACGTGTCGCAGTCCCATGGCAGAAGTTCTATTAAAACGGCGGTTGGCGGATAAAATAGGATGTCCAATCGATGCCTTGGAGGAAAACGGCGTTGTGGTGGCATCGGCGGGCGTTGCGGCGATGCCAGGGGCGCAAGCATCTCAAGAATCCGTTGAAGTGATG
>JAZABE010000376.1:0-1212 GCA_036137535.1 Planctomycetota bacterium
GCCGTTGATCGAGGGCGATCAGACCAAGATTTTCCTCGGGCCGCAGGACTATATCAGCTTTTCCACGAGCCAAATCAAAAAAACCTTTCGGGATTTTGATGACGTTTTTCGCTACCGAGCGGCCTCAACGCCACTGACCGTCAGCCGGCAAAACGAACTTCTTCAATGGATGGTGGCCCAAAAAAACAATCGCTTTGCCCTGACCCATTTGGCCGAACTCAAGCAGTTGGGATTGAAGCTGGATTACCCAGGCTGGGAAGCGATCTTAACTCAACGAGCGCCAGCCCAGACGCTTCCGAAAAAAAAAGCTCCTAAAACGGCATTTGCCGAATATGCCCGAAAGGTCGAAGCCCATTTGGTTTTGGGCTGTGGAATCGTCGGGTGCCACGGTCCCGGGACGGTCCTGGCTTTCAGCCTAGATGCCACCAGTGTTCAAAATCCGCTTCAACCTAGAATCCAAAACTATGAACGCACATTGGCGATCATTCAGCAATATGGCAAGGCTGAATTCCTGGATTATGTGGCGACGAAACACGGTTCCCTGGTTCGAGGAATGTATCCCAAAGCCACCCCCGAATATCGGGAAATTGCCACCTGGGTCAACCGAAAACCTGGGGCAAGCTCTCAGGTCAACAGGTTGAAGCGTAACCAAAATTCAGCAGTCAATCCGACTCCGCTTTCGGTGCCGAGGCTAACCCGAGCAACCCCGCCTCAAACAATCAAACCGTATCGCATTGAGAAGGCTTCGGAAGCTTTACCAAAGGATCGGCCAAAAGATGAATTTGATCCCTGGATATTCAATCAGTTACAACGCAGAAAAAATCAAGGCGAACCGTCAAAATCGGATCAAGCTCCATCAGAAATGGCAATTCCCAAAAGATTAATTGACCCAGATTTAATCCGTTCTAAGAACTGACGATTACTCTCTAGCAATTCACGGCAATCCAGTAACTCAGATAAAGTCATCCATGCTGCCCTTTCGACCTCGGCTGGGTTGATTTTGAAATCCATAGTTTGTTCACAGGAGACGCTCCACCAGTGAACGTGACTTCCCCAGGGAGTAAAACAATCTCCTAGCAACTTTAAGGGTGTGACCTGAAGATTCAACTCTTCTTGGAATTCCCGCGTTAACGCCTGGGTTTGAGATTCATTGGATTCAAGGCTTCCACCGGGAAAACAAAGCTTACCCGGAGCAACCACGTCTTTGGATCT
>JAZABE010000377.1:0-4760 GCA_036137535.1 Planctomycetota bacterium
GCCGATCTTTTTCAACCGGCTTCAATTCACCAAAAACGGCCACAAAGCGATCGCCCAACAAGGCATTCAAGGACCGGCTCACGTGGGCCGGTATGTCCTCGCGGGAAATTTTCTTCTGTTTGACTGCGTTCAACAACTCGGTTGCATAAACCTTCCGGGTCGCCAGCGTTTCCACAACCGCTTTTCGCTGATCCGGGGTCATTTTCGCGTAACGGCCCAGGAGAACGGGTGCAGCGGTTGGATTTTCGATAACCGCGTAACCGCGAATCGCATCCAGACACAACTCGGGTTCGTCCAGCAGCACCTCCAGGTAAAGAGAAGCTTCGGCTCGTTTCAAGGCCAACAGGGAAACCAGCGCTGCCCGCCTTTCACGCGGATCCGCTTTTGAATTTTTGAGCGTCATCAAAGCGGCCTGGATGGCCTGGGGATCACCAAAGAGCTGGGACAACTGTGCAGCCAGTTCACGAACTTCCTTGTTCGCGCTTTTGACCAATTCACGGTTTAGCTCGTCCCACCCGTTCGGGGTGGGCACATCCCGTCGCCCTTCCAGCCCGTTCAACATTCCCTTCAGCAAAGCGCGGCGAACCGCCGGATTGTCAGAGGATTTAACCGTCTTCACCAGTAAAGCGAGTGTTTTATCTTCATCCTGAAGACGAGTGTGCGACGCTCCGGGAGTGTTGGCAAGCAACCAAACCCCCAGGCAGGCGATTTGCCCCAACCTTCTTGTTGTGAATGCGGTCATCCCATTTGTCATCGACACCCCTTCAGATCCTCAAGCCCTGATACCATTTAGCCGGTGTGCCATCATACCATGTTTTCAGCTGTTTTCGTCGCTGGTTTACCTGGAACCCGGCTAAACAATGACTGAAAGCCCAAGACTTTTCGAGGCGTTGACGACGGTTGGGTTGGACTCGTCCGAAAATTTAAAACACAAATTCTGCTTAGCGAACTGGAATCAGCCAAGGATCCCATTTCAATCCCACAGCGGTTAAATCACAATACGGGTTGTTCAACCGTAATTTCAGTCCCCGCAAAGCTTGCTTTGGAAGCATTCGCCCGGACCCATGGGTTCTTTTCCTGAACCCAACGACAGACATCCACTCATACGAAATGAATCCATGAGCTCGCTGAAATCATCAAGAAGCTGCCTGTCTTTGGCCGTCGTTGCGTTCCTCTCCGCCGCAGTGACTCCCCGTGCGAAGGCCCAAACTCCCTTGAAGCACCCTAACCTAGTCATTTTTGTCGCCGACGATCTCGGCTGGAACGATGTCGGTTACCATGGGAGCGAGATCCAAACCCCCAACATCGATCAACTCACCCGGCAGGGAATCGAATTGGATCGTTTCTACGTTTACCCGTTTTGCAGCCCGACACGGACAGCACTGCTCACCGGCCGTTCCCCGCTCTCGCTGGGAATCACCCGGCCACTCGGTGGCGGTGCCCTGCTGCCCTTGGATGAACACCTGTTGCCCCAAACCCTCAAGGCGGCTGGTTACCAGACCCTGATGAGTGGCAAATGGCACCTGGGCAACCGGAACGAAGCTGCCCTGCCCCATAAGCGTGGTTTTGACAGCTTCTACGGTCACACCGGTGGCTTCATCGACTACTACACACACCAGCGGGGTGGCGGCCTGCGACGACGCCCGGGGGGATCCCAGCCTGAAAACACGCCTGCACCGGATTGGCAACGCAACGGCAAGACCCTCATCGAGGAAGGCTATTCCACACAGCTCATCGGCAAAGAAGCGGTTCGCCTTTTACAAAAACGCAACAAAAATCAACCCACCTTTCTCTATGTCACCTTCAACGCGCCACACACCCCCCTGCAGGCACCCCAGGAATTCATCGATCGCTACTCAACCCTTGAAAACCAAAACCGGCGCGTCTTCGCGGCCATGGTGGATGCCATGGACGAGGAAATCGGGAAAATCCTGAAGGTCATCGACGAAGAAAAGATGCGAGAGAATACCATCGTTTTGTTCATGAGCGACAACGGCGGCGTGGCCCGGGGCGGCGCCAGCAATGAACCGCTTGCCAAAGGAAAGGGGAGTGTTTACGAAGGGGGCATCCGGGTCCCCGCAGTCATTCGCTGGCCTGGTGTCCTGCCAAAAGGTCAAAAAACCGACCAACTGATCACGGCTCATGACCTCTTTCCCACGCTGGCCACGGCCCTCAAGGTAAAACCCCGTAACTCCAAACCCTTCTATGGAGAAGATCTCTGGCAGAGCCTGGTCGCCGGAAAGGTCAGGCCACACCCGGATGTCATTATCGCTTCCCAGGCCATCGCCATCTTTCACAAACAATGGAAAATGATCCAAACCGAAAGTGTTAACGGCGGGGCCCCTTACCGGGAACTTTACCTGATCACAGCCGATGCTCAGGAACAGTTCAACCTGGCCAGTAGCTACCCCGACCTCACCGAGGAACTCGGCTCTATCATCGATCGCTTTCCCAAGGGATCGCGTCCCGCAAACGGCCGCGGCAACCCGGGAGGCCGAAAGCAATCGCGCAAGCAATCCCCCTGAGCCTGTTATTGCCTTGGCTATTAACCGTTACCGGGTGGGTTCAGATTTCATTACCAAGTCCGCTTTCAGCTGCCCGTTGATCGGAAACCGTTCTGCTGGGATTCCACGTGTCATTCGGACCACAACCCACCGGTTCAATGACCCGAAAACCTAAGATTTCATTGGTTTCCCTAACGACTCTTGAGTGATCGATCAATCAATCCCTTGCGGCTTGCACTGCGGCCGCGCGGGCAAATCGTTTGCGATCATTTTCTCTCAGCAACGCTTTGCGAATTCGGATGTCCGAAGGCGTGATTTCGACCAGCTCATCCGACTCGATATATTCCAATGCCTCTTCCAGGCTCATTCGCCGAGGCGGCTTCAAGAGGATGTTTTCGTCGCTGCCCGCTGCCCGCACATTGGTCAATTTTTTTTCCCGTGTCGGGTTTACCGGCAAATCGTTTTCACGCACATGCTCACCAACGATCATCCCCTCATAGACTTCGTCACCCGGCGCAATAAACATCACGGCCCGGTCCTGTAATCCGTCGACGGCATAGGCCGTCACTTTGCCACCGACATTGGAAATCAACATACCGTTTTTACGCTGGGGGATCTCCCCCTCCAGCGGTCGATAACCTTCGAATCGATGGGTGATCATCGCTGTTCCCTGCGTAGTGTTGAGCAACCGCGTTCGCAACCCAATCAACCCCCGGGCCGGAATCGAAAAATTGAGTTGCGTGTAGCCTTCCCGCGGACTCATCTCGATCAATTCACCCCGCCGTTGACCGACCAATTCCATCACCGGCCCAACCTTATCGCTGGGAACTTCGACCACCAGTGATTCAAACGGTTCTTCCTTTTTCCCTTCAACAACACGCGTAATCACCCGCGGCTTGCCCACCGACAATTCGTAGCCTTCGCGGCGCATGGTCTCAATCAAAACCGCCAGGTGCAAAACCCCGCGACCGGCAACCGGGAACGCATCCCCCTTTTCATCAAAATTAACCCGCAGCGCCACATTGCTTTCTAGCTCCCGTTGCAACCGCTCTCGCACCTGTCGGCCGGTAACGTACTTGCCTTCCCTGCCGGCAAAGGGGGATGAATTGATTGTGAACATCATTTCCAGCGGCGGTTCATCGACTGTCAGCCGCGGGAGTCCCACCGGGTTCTCGGAGATGCAAATCGTATCCCCAATGTCAATGGATTCCATTCCTACCAGTGCCACTACGTCACCTGCAGTCGCCACGTCAACTTCAACCCGGCCCCGGTTTTCAACCACAAATCCCTGACCGACCCGGCCGGTAACGATCTGGTCTTGTTTGACACTCGAAACCGATCTTCCCGGAGCAATCGTTCCAGACTGGATCCGGCCGACGGCGATTCGCCCGACAAACTCACTCCAGTCAATCGAAGTGATGACCATCTGAAATTCGTTTTGATCGTCAATCTCCGGGGGAGGAACCTTTTCCACGATCAAGTCCAACAGCGGCAACATATCGTTACCAGGATTCTCAAAATCCTCCGTCGCAAACCCTTCTTTTGAAGAGGCAAACAAGTAGGAAACTTGGTCAAACACCTCATCTCCGCCGAGTTCAAGAATCAACTCCAAGGCTTCATCCAAGGCCGCGGCCGGGCGGGCATCGGGTTTGTCAATTTTATTAATCACGACGATTGGTCGAATCCCAACATCGAGGGCTTTTTTCAAAACAAAGCGGGTTTGGGGCATGGGGCCTTCGGCCGCGTCCACCAGTAACACTGCACCGTCTGCCATAGTCAACACCCGCTCGACTTCACCGCCAAAATCAGCGTGACCCGGTGTGTCGATAATGTTAATTTTTTTACCTTGATGCGGAAGCGCGATATTCTTGGCCAGGATCGTGATCCCACGCTCCCGCTCCAAGTCGTTGCTATCAAGAATTTGCTCCCCCTTGAGTTCTGCTTCCCGGAACTGCCCGCTTTGGCGCAACAAGCAATCAACCAGGGTGGTTTTTCCGTGGTCCACGTGAGCAATGATCACAATATTTCGGATATCTTCGCGATACACTGGATTTTCAACGGGACAAAAATGGGTAGCAAAGTTAATTCGTCGGCAAAAAGCGGTTGCTGGCACCACAGAAAGGATCCCTCAAACCCAAAAGGGGCAAAATTCACGAGCGAAAAGCCGCAACACAGACCAAGGCGAACCTGCCCCAATGCCCATTTCCATTGAATCACAGTCCCAGGTTCTGACCGAGTTTTCGTCGCTGTAATTTT
>JAZABE010000378.1:0-1371 GCA_036137535.1 Planctomycetota bacterium
TCCGACGCCCCTAATGAAACCAACGGTGAAAAATCACCGGATGGGGGAGGAGATACCTCTGAAGATCCCAACAATGCAAATTCTGAAGATGGCATGAGCAATGATCAGGACAACGGTAACGCCAAACCCGAAAACAGTGATGACGCAACCAGTTCAGACAACGAATCGGATGCGGGGCCGTCAAGCAACAAGAGCGGGAACGGAGACGGCGAAACTACAAATGACGATCCAGCATCCAACGAAGACTCCAGCAATGGAAATCCAACCGGAGAAAGTGGAGAGAACAACGCGACCAAAAATGAACCCGTCCGGGGAAGTAACTCTAAGTCTGATGACCAGCATGACGGTGATATCTTTGAAAAACTGCTCGATCGGTTGCGAGAAGAACAATCACAAAAGCAACAGGGAACCACCCCACCTTCCAAACAAGAGCCCGTGGAAGGTAACACCGATGCTGCCAACAATCAGGACGCAACAGAAAATTCCGGCAATGAGAATGAAAACCAACCATCCTCAAGAGAAGGGGAAACGCAAGCTAATGCCCAAACCAACTCAGACGACCCTCAAACTGGCAATCCCCTAAATCCAAAGCAACCAAATAATCAGAAGGGGGTCGATCCTGATGCCAAAGGAACGAGCACCAAAGACCCCATGAAAGATCCGCGCGACGGTAATGCAGGCAATGAAGGAGAACAGGTTCGCGATGACGGCGGTAGCGAAACGACCGGCAAAACTGGAGGCTCAGAATCAGGTAACTCGGGAGTGGGCGAAACGATGAACCCCAATGGTGAAAATACGACCAATACCCCGGGAAGCGAGGATGGCATGGGGACATCTGGAAGCACCGAAAGTAATATCGGCCTGCAAGCGAACCCGCAGTCAAGAACTGGGCAGAAAGATGCCAGTCCGACTGACGAACTGGGTTTACCAGAAGAAGTAGAGGATACTGAACAGGCGCGACTCGAATACACTCGAAAAGCGACCGATTTAGCGCTCAAATATCTCCGTAATCATCAAGACAATCCAAGTGACGAATTACTCGAAGATCTGGGAATCACCGCAGAGCAGCTTCGTGAAATGGTCTCCCGTTATGAACAGTTAAAACAAGACAACACTCAAGCTGGAAAAGAAACACTCTACGACACTCTCAAGTCTCTCGGACTGCAACCATCGACCAACACCAAGGGCCGCCGGGTAAAAATAAATCCCAAAGATGTGAATGGGGTATCTGGTGGAGGTGCATTATCCGGTTTACCACCTCACCTGCAACAGCGATTTAAGTCATTCCGAAAGGGTGCGACTGTATCGGATGAATAGGTTGTAAGGACTGCGACTGCGGTGAACCTTAAAAAGCGGGAAAAAGGGGATGCT
>JAZABE010000379.1:0-3779 GCA_036137535.1 Planctomycetota bacterium
CTTTTCACCGACCAACTTGGGATTGACCCAGGCAGCCCAGTCACAGCTGTAGCCGTTTCCCCCATCGTGGGCAACCAGATAAAGGTTTTGGGCGTCTGAAATATCAACATCGATTTGCACAGCGTGCCCTTTGGTTTTGGGCGTAATGACTTTGCTGGTAAATATGGGCTTGGGGCCTTTTTGCATGCGTCCAGCTTTTTTGTCGCTCGACGGGAGGTTGAGTCGTTTGCGGATTTCGTCCCGATTGAAATTTCCAGGGGCTTGGTAGTCCTGGTTGGATTCCAGGTCTTCCAGCGAAACCGGTTTGTCCGCAACTCCGTTTTTGGGAACCGTTCCCTTGGAGGTCCAGACGATCGCGTTGAGGACGATTTTTCGGAAATTAGGATCTCCCCAGTTCCAGTGGAAATGGCCCCCGGTGAAACCAAATCCACGGCTGCCATTTTCGTTTTCACTGCACCAGGCAACATGTTGTTCTTCTTTGCGATCCAGGACTGCCGCCCGCACGTGGGGATTGCCACTGTGGGCACCATCTTTTCGTCGTAGCGTTTCCGGTCCAGGCATTGCCGTTAGGATGGGGGTAACGCCTTTCATGTTTTCCCGAAATCGCATGTGGTAATACCATTCGTCGTTGATCTTGAACGGTTTCACACCCTGCGTGATCGGGTGGTTCGGCAACTTTTTGAATTCCGCAGTCCAATGGGGATTCACGGACCAGTGGGGTTCGAAATAGCCTCCCATCCAGTTGATAAAGGCTTCACCGTTTTGCCCCTTGGTGGTTTCAACCCCGTAATGGATGCACACCACGCCGCACCCCTTGGCCATCAGGGCGTCGACCTGCTTGAGGTTAGGGTTTGCTGGGTGACGGCCACCGCCATCAGCGTACATCACAACGGTCGCCGCCCCATCGAATGCGTCTTTGGCTTTGGGCCAGCCATTCTGGTAAACCACACACTTGTAGCCCGGCATAGCCTGTTGCAGGCGGGTTGCCAAGAGTTTGCAGCCGGCATAGTGTTCGTGGGAACCGTATCCATGGCTTTTATTGCCTGCCACGAAAACAATTGTTTTGGTTTCGCCATTATTTGCCGTGGCGGTCAGGGGCGAAATCACCAGGCAAAAGAGAACCAGTATGGCTAGTGGACGCATTCAAATCTCCTTCGAGGGAAAGCTGTGAGTTTTTTTTGATCCAACTGACCATTTTGACCAAAGGCGGGTCCGGACGAAAGAACAGTTGAGCTAAAATTTTGATACTGTGAGCGATTAATTTTCGTCACCGTCGTTCTTCGAAAAGCCGGTAATGCCTGAGACTTCTTGGTTTTGGACCGGATCGTCGGCTGGTTGGGTTGTGCTTGGATGGGGCAGAGTCGCGGTTTTTCGGCGGAGCCGAATATTTAAAAATTCGACGACCAGTGAAAAGATCATGGCAAAATAAATGTAGCCTTTGTTGATGTGGGCGCCGGATCCTTCCCCCACCAGCATCACCCCGATCAAAATCAGGAAGCTTAGCGCGAGCATTTTGAGGGTGGGGTTGGCCTCTACAAATTCACTGATGGCATTGGCAAACAGGATCATCGCAGCCACAGCAATAATGATCGAAGTAATCATCACCCAGAGATGGTCCGCAAGCCCGACGGCAGCAATGACCGAGTCAAGAGAAAAGACGAGGTCGAGAATTGCAATTTGAATCAGGACAGAGGCAAAGGTTGCTTCTTTTTTCTGGCTGTGTTCCTGGTGGGCGACGTTAAATTGTTCGTGCATTTCCAACACGCTCTTTCCAATGAGAAACAGGCCACCACTGAGTAAGACAAGATCGCGGGCGGAGATTCCGTTGATTTCGGACAAGTGCTCGAGCGGTAACCAGCTTTCGGGAATTCCTAAGCCGGTGAGAGTGAAGACCGGCGTTTTAAGATGGGCAATGTAATTAATGGTCGATAACAGTCCGATGCGCATGACGAGCGCCAAGAGCAGGCCGATTTTTCGAGCTTTGCTGCGTTGTTCTCTGGGGAGTCGCGAAGTGATGATGGCAATGAAAACAATATTGTCGATTCCCAGGACCACTTCCATCAAGCACAGCACCAGCAGGTCAGACGCGTTTTGAAAGGTCATCCATTCCATGAAAATCTACTCGGGGTCGGGTTTGAGAGAGTTGCCTCGGTAAACGACTCAACCAGATTTTACTTGCCTTTGGCCAGCCTGAGTACCAGTCATTGAGCTGAGATTGCAATGGTGGTTAATGTTGAAATATTGTAATCCCGGTTGAAATTCAACCATTTACGGGTTCAATGGTTATTCATGACAATGAGCGAACGAATTTACCTGGATAATGCAGCGACGAGCTGGCCCAAGCCGGAATCGGTCTACCGCGCGGTCGACCACTATTTGCGTCATAACGGCTCGACGCTTGGACGAACAACCAGTTCGCTGTCCAGCGAGACCCAGTCCCGGGTCGATCGTCTTCGACATCAGATCAGAACGTTGGCAGCTGCCAGCACTGCTGAATGCCTGTTCACCTTTAATGGGACCGATTCATTAAATCTGGCAATACAGGGCACGTTAGGTCCTGGAGATCATGTCGTGACCACGGTGGCAGAACACAACAGCGTACTCCGGCCGCTGCGAATGCTGGAAGAGCGGACCGGAATCGAAGTGACTCGCTTGGCCTGCGATTCCTGCGGTCGAGTGTCTCCGGATGACATCAAGAAAAATCTGAAGGCCAATACCAAGTTGGTCGCCGTCATCCACTGTAGTAATGTGACGGGGGGCCTCAATGATCTGGAGGCAATCGGTGCGGTGGCGCGATCTACAGAGGCCCTGTTTCTAGTCGATGCCGCACAGTCATTTGGCAGCCAAGAGATTGGTTTTGACCGTTGTGGAATTGATCTGTTGGCCAGTCCGGGGCACAAGGGATTAATGGGACCGTTGGGCACTGGAATCCTGTTGGTCAGCGAGAGAGCTCAATCTCGACTCCAGCCGGTTCGCCAAGGGGGAACCGGCGCTTCAAGTGATTCAGATCAGCATCCCACCAGTTTCCCAGAAGGGTTTGAAAGCGGGAATGCCAATGTTCCGGGATTGATTGGTCTCCAGGCGGGCGTCGAGTATGTGAGCGAACAGGGGGTTGCCAAGATTGCCAAGAAAAAAATGGAATTAGCATCGGTTTTTACAGAGGGAATTTCCCGGGCCCAAGGTATCCGCTTGGCGGAGTCCCCGGGAACTCGTGAATCGGGCATTGTCAGCTTCAACCTGCAGGTGGCACCGGCCGAAGTTGCGATGGTGTTAGACACCTCTTTTGGAATTCAGGTGCGTGCGGGTTATCATTGTGCGTCGCTAATTCATCCTTACACTGAAACCCCACAGGGTTGTGTTCGAGTTAGCTTTGGTTGCTGGAACGAGGTGGCGGAGGCTGAGTCCGCTGCCCAGGCCCTCTGTGAAATCGCAGACTCTTTAGGACAGTTTTGAAACGACCATGGATCAAGAAACCAAAAATTCGCCAGCTGGCCAACCCTGGTATCATGAGGGACTCAAGTTTAGTTGTTCGGGGTGTGGGGATTGTTGCACGGGTGCCGAGGGATGGGTTTGGGTCAACAAGCAAGAGATTGCCGACATGGCCGAGGTGATTGGTGAGGAGAGTATCGAGGAATTCGAAAAACTGTACGTGCGAAAAATTGGCATTCGAAAATCACTCAAAGAGTTTCCCAACGGGGATTGCGTGTTTTTTGATAATGAAACACGGCGATGTGATGTTTACCACGCTCGTCCGCGGCAATGCCGGACCTGGCCGTGTT
>JAZABE010000380.1:0-3451 GCA_036137535.1 Planctomycetota bacterium
CGATCGTGACCGGGAAGGTTTGCTAGTCCAGGCCCACGGAGGCACCTTGTTTCTGGATGAATTGGCCGATATTCCCTTAGCCTTGCAGGTCAAGTTACTGCGTTGCCTGGATCAAGGCGAAGTTGTACCGGTGGGGTCAAACCAACCCGTTCAAACCGATTTCAGGATCATCTCTGCAACACACCAAGACCTTTCCACACTGGTGGCAAATGGAAAATTCAGGCACGACCTGTTTTTCAGGATCTGCGCATTTCAGATTGACCTACCCCCACTGCGTGAACGTGGAGACGACCTGATTCAGCTCGCCAAATTTTTTATCCAAAATTTACACGGACATAATACCGAAACTCCTGTGCCCAGATTGAGCAAGAGAGCCATCCAGGCAATTGTTTCCCGACAATGGGATGGGAATGTCCGAGAGCTTCAGAATGCGGTCGAACATTCCTTGATCCTCGCTCGGGGTGTTGAAATTCTCGAGGAACATTTACCCGAACCGATACAAACTTCTCAGCCCCTTCAAGTTCCCGTCGAATCAAGCGACTTGAAAATTTCCCTTGACCAACTGATTCGCACATGGACAGAAAACCAGATCAAATTAATCAAGAACGGAAAAATCAAAACCGACAACCTTTACGAAGAATTCCTAGCATGCGTGGAACCTGAATTCCTCTCAACAGTCAGGCAGCATTTTGACAATCAATACCTCGCGGCCTCCAAGGTGCTGGGCATCCATCGCACCACCCTGAAAAAGAAACTGACCGATCACGGAATTGACAAGGAATAATTTCGCGACCCCGTTTGGAAAACTACAGTTATTTCGCCAACCATTATCGCAAATAGTTTTTGAGTTGGAATTGCAGCTCCAATTGTTGCGGGGCGGCAAAGACAGCACGTCGCTGCAACTCAATCGCCAACTTGCGATTATTATTTTTAAATTCACAAAATGCCAAGGTGCTCAAGAACACCGGGTTATTCCGCTCTAGCTTCACAATGAAACGAGCCCTTGCTAAGGCTTGCGGAAGATCCCTTTCCAAGTTGGACAACAACCAGGCCAGTGAATTCCCCGCATCACCCATTTTGACTTTTCCAAGCGTTTGTTCGGCAGGTAAATCAGATTGCCTCAACAGGTGTCCTTCTCGAAATTTGTCCCGATAAGCACCTAATGCAATGTTGATTTGTTCCTGAAGTTTATCCGAATCAAAGTTTTCAAGCGACTTTGACAGCCAGTAGATTCGCCCAAGGATCAAAGGGGAGAGGGGTTCTTGTTTCAAAGCTGCCTGCAACCAACGCATTTCCTCGACTGGATTCCCTCTCGCTTTCGCGACATCTGCAAGAACTAGTAAAGTCCTGGATTCAACGGGATCCGAAAGTTTCAGCATCCATTCCGCGATTCTCGCAGATTCATCGACATGCCTTTGCTGCAATTCTAGCCTGGCGAGAATCGTCCCTGCCTTGATTGAAACTTTCTTTGTCCCGATTCGATCGCGAATTAAATTGGAGACCCAGTGCGACAAGCCCAGTTCCAGCAATTCATCAATCAAAACTTCGAATCCTTTCTGTTCGTTTGAAATTTCAAGAAGGGAATTCTGAAAAATCTGCACGGCACGCTCCGTCTTGCCGCCTAAACGAAATCCTTCTGCAAACAAAAACCCCAAAGCAGGTGTCCGTTGGACCACACTTTTTTGTTGCTCGAACAGATTGACAATCGCCGTCCAGCGTTGGTTTTTCTGCAATGTTGCCAGCAGCAAGGACACATTTTTCGATCGCATCGAGTCCTTGACTAAGGTCAGTCCCACACGGTCTAACCGGGAACAAAGCTCCTGCTGATCCGGCGACAACAATTGATAGATAATCCGGTTGGCTCTCAATCGGGATTCGATAAATTTCATCTTTTCCAGGTCCCCATCCGGAATCTTTCGGATTGAATTTTCCTGGAGTTCAATCAACCTTGAAGAATCAACCGATGGCATCCAGAGTTTTTGAGATGCACTGGCCCGAGCAAAACACAAGGCAACCACCTTTTCCCCCCAGTTGGCTTTAGATGACAGTAGTGGATCAAGCGATTGGAAACGTTTTGAAAACATTTCTTGATGAGCGACAATCAACGCCGAATCTGGACCTTTATCTCGCAGGAATATCATCTCCAGCAACCGGGTGGCTGCATGGTCACTTACAAGTTTCGCACGGTCAAAAATCATGATACGGTAAATCGCTGGCCAAGATTCATCGACCGAAAGCCAAAATAGATGGTCAATTGTCGCGAGCCGCTGATTCAATTCCGCTTTCTGAAAATCGGACATCAGGTCAACAACGGCCGGAGAATCGTCTTTCGTCGTCCACTGGACTTTGATCAACGAAAGAATTTCACCGATGGTAAATCGAGCGTCAAGATCTTTGATGTTTTTCGCACGATAGAGTTGCCGATAAGCCCCTTCACCCGCTTTCACTAGATTCAACCGTGCTCGTTCTCGCACCCGAAAATCCGAATCAGAAAGCTGGCCAATCCAAGTTTTAATATCCTCTGGACTTGTAGCTTCCTGTTGTGAAAAGCAGACGCTCAATAACAATGAGAAATTTAGCAATCCAAAAGTCAGCAGGGAGACAATCTCAAAACCGAAACACCTGCGTCGATTCGAGCATCCATAAAAAAACGCCGAACGGTCTTCGCGTTCGACGTTAAATGAATACAATGTCATCGAATTTTTTAGTTCGAAACTAGCTTAGAAAAACTAGTCAAGGAATCCGACAAGCTCCTGGCTTCGGCTGGGCTGCTGCAACTTACGCACAGCCTTGGCTTCGATTTGTCGAATTCGCTCTCGGGTTACTTTGAATATATGGCCCACTTCTTCAAGTGTGTAACTGTACCCGTCACCGAGCCCATATCGCAATTTAATGATTTCTCGTTCTCGATAGCTTAACGTTTTCAGAACGCGATCAATGCGCCCCCGCAACATTTCTTGTGCCGCTCCAGTTGACGGATTGTCGGCGTCGCCGTCCGGGAGCAAGTCTCCAAATTGGCTATCTTCACTGTTACCCACTGGCCGATCAAGACTGATCGGGTAACGGCTCATCGCCAGCACTCTTCGAGCTTCTTCAACCGTTGTTTCTGCGCGACGAGCAGTTTCTTCGAGCGACGGTTCTCGACCAAGTTCCTGCAACAACTGCCGCGAAACATTTCGAACCCGTGACATGGTCTCTACCATGTGAACCGGAATTCGAATCGTTCGGCTCTGATCGGCAACGGCCCGGGTGATGGCTTGCCGAATCCACCAAGTCGCGTAGGTACAAAACTTGAACCCTCGACGGTATTCAAACTTGTCAACCGCCCTCATCAGACCTGCATTGCCTTCCTGGAGTAAATCCAAGAAGCTCAAACCTCGATTTCGATACTTCTTAGCAATGGAAACAACCAGTCGCAAGTTTCCTTCTGACAAAGCCCGCTTTGCCTTCT
>JAZABE010000381.1:0-5939 GCA_036137535.1 Planctomycetota bacterium
CGATACTTTCCAGCAATTGCTCCGCCGCCCATGCCAGCTCTGCCGCTCATGCTCATGTCTGCGCCTTCACTCATAAAGCCACTTTTTGAACTCAAGGATTTTCTTTCCAGTGGCGGTTTCAATAACCTGCACCCGATACTTTCCAGCAATTGCTCCGCCGCCCATGCCAGCTCTGCCGCTCATAAAGCCACTTTTATCATTTCCATCATCTTCGATCGACTCGGCAACAGTGAAAAACCTGCCGTCCGGGCTGAAAGGGGCAACTGATGGCGGGTTAGCGGGTTTCCGGTGCAAGATTTTTCCAGAAGGCAGTTCATAGGTGACGTCAGAAGCCCCCCCCTCAGTCACCGTGACGGTGTTTCCTTCTTTGTCAAAGCGGGCATCGGTCGCATCTTTTAAGGCCAGCACCGCGGCCCCGCTGCCGGTGTTGATAATCGTGTAATACGTGGAGTAAACCATAGCGTCGTAAGAAGGGTACGCGACCCATTGTTCATCTGGGCTAAAGACTGTCTTGCCTAGTGAATCATTAGGATAACCATCAAGTGTTGTTGACTTCCCGGTGTCGATTTCATGCAATGTGTAGACGTAGCCGGCGGCGGAACTCCAACCTTCCATCACGATAAA
This sequence comes from Planctomycetota bacterium, assembly GCA_036137535.1. Classification (GTDB taxonomy): domain Bacteria; phylum Planctomycetota; class Planctomycetia; order Pirellulales; family Pirellulaceae; genus JABAAE01. The sequence goes on from JAZABE010000381.1 coordinate 625, forward strand.
ACGCCAGGTCGGACTCACTTGAAAAAATTGGTTTTTATTTCGGGGGTTTAGCCAAGGCAGGGGGTGCTTGAAGGGCCTGCGTTTTCCCGTTGCGATGTCGAAGTCTGAAATCCCACCATTTCTTGGTTCATCAAGCTTATCGCTCCGGCTCATGCTCATGCCTTCCTCTTCTTCCATCATCATGGAAGAAGAGGAAGACATAGAAAGCCCAAAACTCGGGGCGTCTTGTTGCCTGGGTCGGGTGTCATAAAAGTTTACCCGCACTGTTTTGCCGTCTGCCAGGAAGTGAACGTCGCTCAGCGGTTGACCGGGCGGGAGCTTTAGCGAACTGATTGGTTTACGGGTTTTGGTCTCAAAAAGCGTCTGCTTTTTATAAACCGTTTGCACGAAATAATTGGCGTCCGGGCTGAAAAACAGGGGCTGAGCAGCCGGCCCCCAAATGAATTTTTTGAACTCTTCGACACTGAACGTGAAGGGGTTCGCTCGACTCGCCCGGAGATAGTTTTCATAGTTTTCGAAGGCCCATTCACTGCACTTGCCCGATGATTTTCCTGTGGCCAGGTGGATCATGGCAGTGCCGCCAAGAAACAGGAATTTTTCATCCGTGGAGAAATGACTGGCTCCGGTTTCCTTGTAGCTTCGCAGCTGTTTCCAAGGCCGGGTTTGAAACAGGATCGTTTCGGATTTGGCCTGTTGGATGAAATATGCTCCCGATGCACTAAAGCCTTGGCTGTCTAGCAGTGAGCCTCGAAGCTGATACCGAACCTTGTTGGTCGCCGGATCAAACACAAGCACATTGTCACCGTCCTGTTTTAAAAGAACCTTGCCGTCGGGACTGGTGGCAAAGATCGGCAAGTTGTTTTTCGCCGGTGCGGCGGTGATTGCGACGGGGTGTTTTTTGGGGGGGTGCTCACCATCGCTGACGACCATGGACCGGCTAAAAGCGCCTATTTCTCCTGGGTTCTTCAGGCGAGTGAAGGGCCATCTGGGCTCAGTTGAGGTTTTTTTTTCAACCGTTCCCGGCTCTAATCCCTGTCCCGGCACCCAGCTGTCAAAGACGACACTCTTGTAGACCCATTTTTGTTTTTGCCAGGCGAAATGGAACACCAAGGTTTCGGGATGGATTTCCAGCAGGTGGTCAGCAGCCCGGGCGTCTTCTTCGGACTTGAATTTAGATTGACCCGGCTTGCTGGCCATCGAGAGCTGATCGATTTTCATCGTGAGTTTTGCCGTAAACGGGGAAATCACGGAATTCGTTTTTTGCACATCGTAAGTAGCGGCTCGGACTCGGAGTTCGGTTTTCCCCCAAAAATTGGTACTGTCGAGTGTCGGGGTTGGCTTGGTGATGACCACCTGGATCCGTTTTTGCGCGGCGTCCAGGATGTGTTCGAATTCTTTGACGACCTGTTGGTCAATTGAAGTTGTCGCCGGCGTTTCTTTTGCGGGTGCCTCTTTCTTGGGCGGTTCTTTTTTGGCCGGTAGTTGTTTTGGCGGTCCAGCTTCTTTTCTAAAACCCTTGATGGCATCCAGCATGCGAGTTCGATGCGCAATAAAAACCGGACAATCCAGGAACTCATCCTCAACAAGGTTCCAGCCAATAAAACGGGCCATCGAGGTCATTGCAAACATGTCAAAGTTGGGTTGCAAAGCGTCAGGCACTTCTGGGAATGTTAAGGTAATCGGCTTCCACTCCTTGCCACTCCATCCGTAGACGAGTGTAAACTGTAAAGGCACAGTTGACTTGCCAGCAGTTTCGCTGGATCGACATTTGATTTGGCCGTTGACTTCGTAGGCCAAGGAATCGTTTTTTTCCATGCTCACCGTGTAAAACATCGGCGCCGAACCGTGGAAAATGTCTATTGGATAAGCCTTGAACAAGGCATCTCTACGCTGCTGGAGGGCAGCAAGGTCCGGGTCTTTTTCTGAGGGTTGAGTGTTGGGGTTTGGGGTCGGGGCGGCTGACTTGCGGGCCAGCGAATCAAGCTTCTTTTCCAGCTCTGCGATCCGCGCTTTATCGCTATTGGCAGGTGGGTCCGCTTGCTTGGCACTGCAACCGCCGAGGCTGGCCGCCAGCAGGACGCCCAACCAGAGAGTCATTAGGGATTTCATCGGTTTGCTTGGGGTCTCTGGAGTTTGATGTTGCTCAGTATAACGCAATGAACCGCACGCTTCACCTCAACGGCCTGGGCCGGTGTTCAGGCAGCGATAACCGGGGCGTTAAAAGAACCCGCCGCGGAGGGCTTGCCCCCGGGATTGGCCAGCCAGTTGTGACTGAACCGATTTCAGGCGTTGGGCCACAAAGGGATTGATGGCCAAGACCCGGCGCTCCACGGCCTGGTTGATGCCCTGCCCATCACCGTCGATTCCCAGGTGAAAGCCGAGAACCGCTTGCAGCCCCATGGTTTCAATGTGCGGTAACAACGCTTTTTCGAAGGCCGCGATCCTTGCCTGGATTTTTGCCGCCGTGAACTCATTGTTAACCAGCGAGGACAAGGTGTCCCGGTACAGCTTGTTGAAAGAGTCAAGCTTGAACACTCTTGTTAACAGCTTGTGGTTGGTGATGTAAGGCTTGCGGATGTCCCACTTCGTCAGCTGCACCGGGTCGTTGCCCAGGTTAAACGTCCCAAAGGCCTCGTTGACGTCCCAGGGCAATAGCCGCAGCTTTCCATCCGCCTTGTCCAGAACCAGGTAATAGTTGTGCGGCGCCGCGACATAACTGTCCAGGTTGACCAGTAACGAGGTGACCGCCAGATAGCCCGCCAGCAGCTTCAGGTCCAACCGCTGGCCAATTTGAGCTGAAAACTCTTCATCAGAACCTTGCTCAATCAGCTTCAACAGTTCGGCAAAGCGCTTGACTAATCCCACCTCGGTTTCACCCGATTTAATGTTGAAGCGGGAATAGGCGGCCGGGTCGTCTCCCAGGTATTGCCAGCTGCGAACTTCTGGCTTCATCAATAAACTGTCTTTCGATTTTTCACCGAGGTTCCGTTTCAGGAACTTGGCATCGACCTGTTCAATCAAGACATAAAGTCCAAGGGGCACGGAATCTTCGACGCCCTCAATGGTGAGCGTAACATTGGCCCAGCCGACACCGGGAGTTGCCAGGCCCGCCTTCTTGAATAATTCGTAAGCCAGCTTTTCTTTCATGTAAGCGGAGTCTAAAAACGAATTGGAGAGGTTGAACTTGGTCCGGCCAAACAGCTTCTGGGTGCTGACAAATCGATTGGTGTCGATCTTCAGTGGTTTTTTCAAGCTGTTCCCGGAAAAGCGAAACGATGAATTTCCCTTGAAGCGAATCCCGGAGTCGTTGTAGGGTTTTCCATCAATCTGAAGATTGGCTTTGACGTACTCGTAATCCCCCCGGCCGCCCTGGGGAAACATCGTCTGCCAGTTCTCCCGGCTGACCACGATTTTGATGTCGACAACATGGTTGCCTTCGTAAACTGATTTCCAAAATTCGGCTGGTGACTTGACCGGGACAGGGGTTTGGGCGACCAGTGGAAATCCGGTAAAAATTAAACCAAGAAGGCCAGGCAAAAAAGATTTCATGTTCCAGTTTTCAGGGAAGAAGTCCATAAACTCAGAGAGGGTGCATGACGACGCAGCCATTTCGGTTTCCATGGCACACACCCCAGCAGCCTAAACTCCAGCGACGCTCGAAAGTTTCGCCCCCGCATCAGGTTACCGAAAAAAAAACAACGCCGGAAGTGCTTACAGGGGGACGGACCCAGCAGCCTGGTCATTGCCAACCCCGGTGACATCAACCCCGGTGACATCAGCGCCGTGACATTAACCCCGCGGCGCCACAGATCAATGAAACGGAACACTCTCTTGAAAAGAAAAACCTGGAACGGGCTTCAGTGGTTCGCCACAGCCTTTCTCGGGAACGGCCATTCGCTATTATGGGAACAGTCAGGCCAACGCTTTTGCTTCGTCGCAAGAATCATTCGGGGGAGGCTCAGGGGGCAGATTTTATTTAGAATGCAACCCCGGCAGTCAAACAGACCGCGAGATGTCCTGGAACCCACGGGTTTGAAAAATGAATTCACTTTGCTCGATTGCGATTTTCGGGTGGCTGCTGATCGGCAACCCCGTTTTTTCCAACGACCGACCCAATATCGTACTGATCGTTTCCGATGACCAGGGATACAACGATCTTGGGATCCTTGGCAACGGAATTAAAACACCGGCACTGGACCAGCTTGCCAAAGAGGGAACGCGACTGACCAGTTTTTATGTTGCTTGGCCGGCCTGCACGCCTTCCCGCGCTGCTTTGCTCACCGGCCGATACCCGCAGCGGAACGGTGTTGACGACATGATCCGCAACGAAGCCCCGGATTATGGAAAGCAATACACGCCGGCCGAATACGAAGCGACCTTCGAACGAATTGGCGGCATGGATGTTCGCGAAGTGACGATCGCCAAGGTCCTTCAGGAGCAGGGTTACCGCACCGGGATCTTTGGCAAGTGGGACCTCGGATCCCTGCAACGCTACCTGCCACAGGCCCGGGGTTTTGAGCAGTTTTACGGGTTTGTGAACACGGGAATCGACTACTACACCCATGAACGTTACGGCGTGCCCAGCATGTATCGAAACACAAAGCCAACCACAGAAGACCGGGGGATTTATTGCACTGAATTGTTCGAACGGGAAGCATTGAGGTTTTTGCATCAACATGCGGGAAAACACCCGTTTTTTCTTTACCTGCCATTTAACGCGCCCCACGGCTCCTCGGCGTTGGCACCCGAGATCCGCTCGACCGTTCAGGCTCCGGAGGAGTTTAAAAAGCAATACCCGCCAGTCCAGCAGGAATTCAAGATGGTAGAAAAATACCGGTACGCTTCACCGGCCAGAGTCGCGACCCGCGCGGCCAAAATTCGAAACTACCGCGCAGCAGTGACTTGCATGGATGCATCGATTGGCAAGGTGCTTGATCTGTTGGACACAAAAGGGGAGCTTGAAAACACGATTGTCATTTTCTTTTCTGACAACGGCGGGAGTGGCGGGGCAGACAACTCACCTTTGCGGGGACACAAGTCGCAGGTGTGGGAAGGGGGGCTGCGGGTTCCCTGTCTGGTGCGCTGGCCAGCCGGGAAGATTCCGGCTGGAACTGTCAATCATGAATTCCTGACCAGCCTTGAAATTTTTCGCAGCCTGCTCACAGCAGCTCGGATCCAAGCTCCCAAGCACTCGCGTCTCGATGGCTACGACTGGTGGGGAACGCTTCGCAACGAAAACCCGTCACCGCGCACCGCCATGTTCTGGAAGCGCAGAGATTTGTTGGCTGCGCGTGTCGACCAATGGAAATGGGTGG
>JAZABE010000382.1:0-9547 GCA_036137535.1 Planctomycetota bacterium
TGAGTCTTTTGCCATGCTCCCGGCAGCTGCGGTGTCGGGTCTCTATTTTTCTCATCCAGAAGCCCGCTACTTCTCCGTTGACCGCATTACCCGCGACCAAGTTGAAGACTATGCCCGTCGCAAAAACGAATCGATCGAATTTGTTGAAAAATGGTTAAGCCCGAATCTAGGTTATTAGCAATAAGGTTCGGTTCCAAAGTTTTCTCCTGCTGCGAGCCTCAACTGGGAAAAACACCCGACTCCGGGGGAAACGAACCGTATCCCGTTACAAAGTTTTTCAGATCAGGATATACTCGTTCACCCACAATCCATTGAGTTAACGAAAAACAGGAGGTTGATAATGAGTTTTGACGTGTACGGTATAGGCAATGCCCTGGTAGACATTCAGGCACAGGTGAGCGATCAAACCGTCACGGATGCGGGTTTTCAAAAGGGAATCATGACCCTTGTTGCAGATGCCCAGCAGAAAACGGTGCTGGGTCAACTGGAGGGAACTAACTTAAACCGCTGTGCTGGAGGATCAGCCGCCAACACAATTGTTGGGATCGCGGAATTGGGTGGGAATGTGGCTTATTGCGGAAAAGTGGCTGATGATGAAGTCGGCCATTTCTTCCTGAACGATATGAGACAACTGGGTATCACGATTGATGTGCCTCCCTCAAGCCAAGGTTCTTCTGGAACCTGCGCCGTACTCATTACCCCAGACGCCCAACGAACCATGCTCACCAACCTTGGAGTTTCTGCGTCGCTTTGTGAATCCGATATTGACGAAGAAATCCTGAAAAACTCCCGTTACGTTTATATCGAAGGCTATCTTTTCACCGGCGATGACACCAAAGCGGCTGCTTACCAGGCCATTGACCTAGCCCAAAAACACAATGTCAAAATTGCATTCACTGCCTCTGATCCATTTCTCGTTGACCTGATGCGACAGGAGATGCGCGAGTTGATTGAGGGCCCTGTTGATCTTTTCTTTTGCAATGAGGAAGAAGCGAAAAGCTTGATGGGACTAGACGATCCTGCTGAGTGTGCTAAAGAACTTCATCGGCACACTGAAAACGTCGCCTTGACACTCGGGTCTCAGGGTTCAATCCTGATGCATGAAGGCCAACTCATCGCGATCGAAGGGGTTACAGTGGACGCACTGGATACCACAGGCGCCGGGGACATGTACGCCGGTGCACTGTTATACGGCATCACCAATGGACTGTCCTGGAAACAGTCGGGTCAACTCGCTTCTCAGGCGGCCGCAAGAATCGTCTCCCAGCTGGGAGCGAGGATGAAAGACAAGTTTTCCGCTGAAGAAATCTCAAATTTACTGGGATGAACCAACGCCTGCGGAGGTAGTGGAACGGGAACCAACTGGCTGGAATGGATTCGGCTTTTCCCTGCTGGTTTGTGCCGGCTCCCGCAACCGGTTAAATTAGGAAAGACACTATTCCCAACAAGAGGACGCCATGCCTTCAAATCAACCATCCGCCCTGACATCCCTGATGAGATTTGGTTTTGCCGGTTCTGTTTTTTTCCTACTGACCTCTTTTTCATCCGCTCAAGAAACCGCCAAACAAGGCTCAGCAACATCCCCTCATCGTCACGACTGGGCCTCGTCTGGCCCCGGCTGGAATGCCCTGACGAAAGAGGATTTTGCCAAAGTGAACAGCGCGGATGACACGTGGACTTTTAAAGACGGAACCATCTATTGCACCGGGAAACCGGTCAGTGTGATGCGTAGCAAGAAACAGTACAACAATTTCGAACTGGTGTGCGAGTGGCGTCACATGAAAAAAGCAGGGAATTCTGGAATTTTTCTCTGGACTCTCCCCGAGTCACTCGAACGACTGAAAGGGCCTGGTTTGCCCCATGGGGTTGAAGTCCAAGTCTTGGATCTTGGATACAAGGAGAACTATGAACAAGGCGGTAAACGGAAAGCAGACTGGTTCACCTGCCACGGAGACGTTTTCCCGGTTGGCCCCGTTAAATTCAAACCTTTTCCTCCGTTCGCGCCCAATGGAAAAAGAAGTTTTCCTAGCAAGGAACTCAGCAAAGGCGTGACACAATGGAATCACTATTACATCCGTGCAGTGAACGGTGAAGTTCGACTTTGGGTCAACGGCGAAGAAGTTTCAGGCGGGACAGGTATCAGCCCAAGCACGGGTTTTCTCTGCCTTGAATCCGAGGGATCGCCAGTTGAATTTCGTCGCCTCAAAATCCGGGAGATTCCCTAGATTTGGCCTACTGAAAAACATTACTGGATTGAAAAACAGTCACTTTCTGGCTCAGTTTTTCCAAATCGGTCAGAACCCTGTTTGGCCCGTTAGCAGGAATGAAGAACAACCGTTTCATTTTTCATTCGTCTCAAAAGTCAGTCGTTGTCTGGCAAAATCGACAAATCGATGAACGGCTGCCGAAGCATTAGTCGAATCATAATGCAGCCTTAACTCAACATCAGGAAGTTCTTGTAAAACACGGGACAAGGGTAACTTCTTCAATCCTTCCTGGACCACGCTTTCAGCAAGAACTGTCACGCCCAATCCAGTCTGGACGGCTGCACAGGCTGCATCATAGCTGGAACTGGTCAACCGGAGGTTCCATTGCGTCCCCGATTTCTGCAGAGCATTCTGCAGGTGGGCGCGATAAATACAGGGAACCGGCGCCGCAACAATGTCCAGTGGTCCCTTGTCATTCACTAAAAAATCCAAACTCGCGAACCAGGCGAGAGATTCACGCCGCAGCAAAACACCTTCGGTTCGACCGAGATCCTGCAAAGCAATCACCAAATCATATTCTGGAGAATTGGACAACAACTGTTTGCTCAATTCGCATTCAACTTCAATGACGATGTTGGGATGCGCCTGGGAAAAAGAACCGACCAATTGAGGCAAAATCGACATGGTAAACTCATGCGGAATCCCAATCTTAAGCCGCCCGCTGACTTCAGGTTTGAAAAGGTAAGTGATTGCTTCGTCATTGAGCATCAAAATTCGGCGAGCGTATTCCAAAAGCGCAGAACCTTCTGCAGTTAACGATTGCTTTCGGGACGTGCGGTCAATCACCGGGGCACCAACCAATTGTTCCAATTTTTTCAACTGCAAGCTGATCGTCGGCTGAGTGAGCCTCAAGACCCTGGCGGCCTGGGTAAACCCTCCGTTATCAACAATCGTCACGAAAGTCCTTAGGACATCGATTGGCAAATTAGTCATAGCACCTCTTTGATTAACATCTTCAATAAATACATTACTGTTATTGATTTTACAAATAAAGAACTTTTCCTTATAAATTGAAAATAAGCCGGGACTCAAAAAACTCAGACAGCGCAAGGAGATCGCTAGTGAACGTGGCAACCCAAGGAAAACAGGTCACTCAAACCCAAAAATCCAGAGAGTTTTCCCAACGACATCTCGGGGTAAATGACACAGACATTCAGGCCATGTGCCAGCAACTGAACGTTACAAACGTCGATGCGTTGATCGAGAGTGTCATCCCCCAGAGCATTCGCTCAAGCCAACTACCCGACTTTGAATCGAACACCGAGGACGAAGCGATCGATCGATTGCGCGGGATTGCTTCGCGAAACCAAGTGGCCAAGTCCTATATCGGAATGGGCTACTATCCTTGCTTCACGCCCAGCGTGGTCTTGCGTAATGTCCTGGAAAACCCGAGTTGGTACACAGCCTACACACCCTACCAACCCGAAATTTCTCAAGGCCGACTGGAAGCATTACTGAACTTTCAAACCGTCATCACGGATCTAACCGGGTTTCCCATCGCCAATGCGTCTCTTCTGGATGAAGGAACCGCCGCCGCGGAAGCCATGGCACTTTGCCGTCGAACCAGCAAACAAAAATCTGACCGGTTTTTTGTGTCCGACGATGTTCACCCTCAAACCCTGGAAGTGCTACGCACGCGTGCATTGCCCCTGGGAATCAACATTGTCGTTGGGGATCACCAAACAGGGCTAGATGACTCTGATTTTTTCGGCGCCCTGTTTCAGTACCCTGGAAGCCGGGGCGAAATCCACGACTTCCAAGAACCCATTGAAAAAGTACACTCGGCCGGTGGACTCGTGGTAATGGCAGCCGACCTCTTGAGCCTAACACTCTTAAAACCACCGGCGGAACTGGGAGCTGATATCGCCATAGGCACGACTCAACGGTTAGGAATCCCTCTTTTTTTCGGAGGCCCACATGCTGCCTATTTCGCAACACTTGAAAACCACAAACGGGCATTGCCAGGTCGAATTATTGGAGTCTCCAAAGATGTCCACGGAAACCCGGTTTTGAGAATGGCCTTACAAACTCGTGAACAGCACATCCGGCGAGACAAGGCCACGAGTAACATCTGCACTGCCCAGGCACTACTCGCCGAAGCAACGGCTTTTTATGCCATGTACCACGGCCCGGACGGTCTGACACAAATTGCCCAAAGAATCAACCATTACACGAGCCTCATTGCCGACCAACTTGCCAAACATGGTTTCGAGATCGTCAACCAACACTGGTTTGACACTTTAACGGTCCGCGTAGACAACGCCGGTGTCATTCATCAGGCGGCAAAAATTCGCAGCATCAATTTCCGCCATGTGGACGATTTTCATGTCGGAATCTCCCTCGACGAAACCACCAACATCTCAGACTTGGCCGACGTCTTGAGTTGCTTTATTCCTTCATTCGATGGTGAACTGGAAAAAGAACCGACAACCAATTCGATACCAGGCTCTTTAATCCGGAGCAGCCATTTCCTCACTCATCAGGTTTTCCACCAGTACCAGACTGAAACCGAAATGATGCGTTACATGCGTCGACTGGCCGACAAAGACTTGGCATTGGATCGAACAATGATTCCGCTTGGCTCTTGCACAATGAAACTCAATGCAGCCACTGAAATGCTGCCGATTAGCTGGCCTGAGTTTGCAAACATTCACCCCTTTGCCCCTTCAGAACAGACATTGGGTTACCAGGAACTCGTTTCCGAACTCGAAACCTGGCTTTGCCAGGCCACGGGATACGATTCAGTTTCTCTACAACCCAATGCCGGATCGCAAGGTGAATTTGCAGGGCTTCTTGCCATTTCCGCCTACCATGTGTCGAGAGGTGAAGCGCATCGAAAAATCTGCTTGATTCCAGCTTCGGCCCATGGAACCAACCCTGCTTCGGCAACCATGGCTGGTCTAAAAATCGTGGTGATCCAGTGCGACTCGACTGGAAACGTCGATCTGGACGATCTCCAAGCCAAAGCAAAAGAACACGCCGATCAACTCTCGTGCTTGATGATCACCTACCCCTCTACGCACGGGGTTTTCGAAGAAAACATCACACAAATTTGCGAAATCGTCCACGAATGCGGTGGGCAAGTGTATATCGACGGCGCCAACTTAAACGCGCAAGTCGGTTTGTGTGAACCCGGTATCTACGGTGGTGATGTCTCGCACTTGAACTTACACAAAACGTTCTGTATTCCCCATGGTGGCGGTGGACCCGGGGTGGGACCGGTCGCAGTCAAAAAACACCTGTCTCCATTTCTTCCTCGAATCAACCACTTCAACCAACCGGTATCTGAGACGAACCCGCGAACCAATGAAGCGAATCCTGCCGTGGGCGTGATTTCATCAGCACCTTTCGGGAGCCCTGGAATTCTGCCAATTTCCTGGAGTTACATTTACATGATGGGAAGTAAAAACCTCCGAAATGCCAGTAAGATCGCGATCTTAAATGCCAACTACATTGCAGCGCGATTGCGAGAGTTTTTCCCCATTCTGTACACCGGCAACAGCGGGCGAGTTGCCCACGAGTGCATCGTTGACATTCGACCGCTAACGGAGGAAACGGGAATCACCGTGGATGACGTCGCCAAACGGTTGATTGATTATGGTTTCCATGCACCCACCATGTCTTTCCCTGTTGCCGGAACCCTAATGATCGAACCGACTGAAAGTGAGTCCAAGTTCGAATTGGATCGATTTTGTGAAGCCATGATCCAAATCCGCGATGAAATCGAGAAAGTCAAAAAAGGCACTTTTGACAAAATCGACAACCCGTTGAAAAATGCACCCCACACTGCCGAAGAATTAACCGCCGATCAGTGGGAACACGCTTATCCTCGATCCGTCGCTGCCTATCCAAATCCTACAGTCAAAAACAACAAATACTGGTCTCCGGTTTCCCGGATTGACCATGCGTATGGCGATCGAAATATCGTCTGCTCCTGTCCTCCAGTTGAGAGCTATCTCACTTAGACGATCCCAGTTACTTCAAAAATCGTCCCGGGGAATGAGATCTGCCATCTCCCCAAGAACTCAAAACCAATGAGCTGAACTTTGGCCTCAACTCTGACTACCGTGGCTCATTCCAAGGCTTTCGATCCGAAATTCATGTCTGATAGTATTTGAGTTGCGGGGAACTATAATAAAATCGGCAAAAGCTGAGAACCTGCTTTTACCTCCCTCCCCATCCATTTGCCGATTCCCCACCTTAATAGTGAAGGCCGCAATCTAGCATGTCAGAAGGAAACAACACTACGGACAACCTTTCTTTGGACGATCAACAACGGGCTGAACACCTGGTGCAAGTCTGCCGAAGAATTCAGGATCAAGTCAGTCGAATTGTCGTCGGACAAGACGAAGTTATTGAACAACTCCTAATCGCCATTCTCGCGCGAGGGCACTGCCTACTCGAAGGGGTTCCAGGTTTGGCCAAAACACTAATGGTTCGATCTCTCGCGGACACGATGAACTTGACTTTTCATCGAATCCAATTCACACCCGACCTGATGCCGGCCGATATCACTGGAACCGACATCATCCAGGAAAACCGGGAAACCGGTCACCGAGACCTCGTTTTTGATAAAGGCCCCATTTTTTCTCAAATGCTGCTGGCCGATGAAATCAACCGGACACCGCCCAAAACCCAAGCAGCCTTGCTCGAAGCGATGCAGGAACACGAGGTCACAGTCGGAGGAACAACCTACACATTGGACGAACCTTTTTTTGTACTGGCAACGCAAAACCCAATTGAACAAGAAGGAACCTACCCTCTTCCGGAAGCGCAACGCGATCGGTTTCTTTTCAACGTCATTGTGAATTACCCCAGTCGAGATCAAGAAGGTGAAATCATTGATCGAACCACGTCAACGGTTTCGGCTGAAGTAGAAGCTGTGGTTTCAGGCGAAGAGATTATTCAATGCCAGGAGACCGTTCGATTGGTTCCCTTGCCGGATCACGTAAAGAACTTCGTCCTTGACCTGGTGCGTTCAGCGCGACCCCGAGAATCCTCCACCGCTGATTGGGTGAAAGACCTGGTCGAATGGGGGCCCGGCCCGAGAGCTTGCCAGCAACTGGTTCTCGCTTCAAAAGCTCGGGCACTGCTCCATGATCGTCATCACGTTACACTCGATGACGTCAAAGCTCTTGCCTACCCCGTACTGCGTCATCGAATTGTTCCTACGTTTAACGCAGAGGCTGAAGGGATTTCAGTCGATGACCTGATCAAGAAATTACTGGATGAAGTCCCCGAACAAGCCGGACAACTGCTCTAAACAAGCCCCCCGTATTACCACAAAACTCTCAAGTCCAGACGAACGACATCGACTATGCCTCACGTTTCTGATGTGATCACAGCAGAAGACATCGGCAAGTTTAAAAACTTGCAAATACTGGCACGGCAAGTGGTCGAGGGCTTCTGCTCAGGTCTCCACCGATCGCCTCATAAAGGATTCAGTGTCGAATTCAAAGAACACCGATCCTATGTTCCCGGGGATGATATCCGCACTATTGACTGGAAGCTTTTTGGCAAGACCGATCGACTGTACATCCGTGAATACGAGGAAGAAACCAACCTGCGGTGTACGCTTCTGTTGGATTCCAGCGGATCCATGGGCTATCAGGGTACCCGCAGCGGAATCAACAAACACCAATATGCCGTAGCCACGGCAGCATCACTTGCCTACTTGATGTTGCAACAGCAGGACAGCGTCGGCCTGGTGACTTTTGACAAGGCAATCCGCAACTACATTCCCCCAAGGGCACAACCCAAACACTTGACGCCCATTGTCAACGAACTGCAAGCTCAAAAACCAAAACACGAAACTGAACTGAGTGATGTTTTCCAGACCATTGAGGCAAAAATTCACCGTCGGGGGTTGGTTGTTATTTTGTCCGACCTCTTCGGGGATGTCGAGCAATTGATGAAATCTTTTGCCCGGATGCGCCACGCAAATCATGAAATCATCGTGTTCCAGATTTTGGACCCAGATGAACTTGACTTCCCTTTCCGACAGTGGACCCAATTCACCTGCCTTGAACAAGATTCCAATCGCCACCTGGTCGACCCGGCACAAATCCGGAAATCCTATCTTGAAAAGCTAGAACATTTCCAAGAGCAGCTTTCCAACGGTTGCAATCGCCATCGGATTAGCCTGGTCCCCATGACCACAGATCAACCCTTCGCGGAAACTCTGGCAGCTTATTTGGCATTGAGGAGGAGAACCTCTTGACCTTCCTCAATCCCGCACTGGCATTTGGTGCTCTAGCTTTTCTGATCCCCTTGGCCATCCATATTCTCAATCGAAGTCGCTTCAAGACCATCGAGTGGGGCGCTATGCACTTGCTCGAATCAGTTATCAAAGTCAACCATAAACGCTTTCGATTAGACCAACTGATCCTATTACTGGTTCGGTGCCTGATCCCGGCACTGCTGGCATTCTGCATCGCTCGACCTTTATTGACGGGATCAAAAACAATGAACCCAAACACTCCGGTTTCCCTGTTGATCGTGCTGGATACCAGCTACTCAATGGAGGCCATGGAAAAAGGAGGCTCCAAACTCAAAAAAGCGATTACCTCTGCTAAAGAACTTGTCAACTCAGTCAACAAAGGTTCTGACGTCTATGTTTTGCAATTAGCCGACCAACCAATTCCGCTGCTAGATCAACCCGTGTTCGATGCCAATGCGGTGATTCGAAAACTGGACCAGGTCGATGGTAGTTATGGCGGGTGCGAAATAGCGACAGCCATGCAACGCGCCATTACCACGATCGACAAAATGTCAAATGCCCACCGGGAACTGGTTGTCATCAGCGACTTCCAGGCGAAAGATTGGCGGGAATTGACTGAAGAAAATGGCAGCGAATTGCGAACCGCGTTAGAAAGCCTGACTGTCAAGCCTATTTTGACCTTCATGCCAATCGGCAAACCCGTGCCAGGCAATGTCTCAATCCAGTCGATTGACTTCCCTAGCAAAGCCATCGGCGCCGGTGAACCGCATACGTACCGGGTGGACATTCACAATCACGGTGTCACCCAAAAAGACAATGCCCGGGTCATCTTTAGAGTTGACGGCAAAGAAGAATCCATTTCGCAGGTATCACTCGCCGCCAACGGATCCACCCAAGTCCTGTTTACGCATTCTTTTTTAAATCCGGGATCTCACGTCATCCAAGCTGAGGTGATTTGTGATGATCCACTTGATTTTGACAATCGATTTTCGGTATCGATGACCATCTGGGACAAACTCAAAGTCCTACTGATCGACGGAGACCCCAACCCCCTGCCACT
>JAZABE010000383.1:0-2679 GCA_036137535.1 Planctomycetota bacterium
AGTTCTCCAATTACCGCTTTTCAACAAAATCGCAACACCATGGCAAAAATCAATTTCCCCCGGGAAATGATTATCTTGGTTTCCCTCTGTGAAGTCTTTTTCAACGCGTTGATTCGCTGCGTGATCTTGATTGTTTTCCTCCTGCTGTTTGGTCTAATCCAAGATTGGTCCCTGCAATCCCTCTTATTTCCCGTGGCTTTCGGAGGCCTAATCCTCACCGGGATGACGATTGGATTATTCCTGGTTCCCCTAGGGGCGTTGTACCTGGATATTGGAAAATTCCTGACCATCATCACCCCCATCTGGATGATCCTCACACCCATTATCTATCCAACACCCATGAACTTCCCGGGAAATCTGTTGGTCTACGCCAACTTGGCAAGCCCAACGCTCGTTACCGCAAGAGACTGTTTGCTGGGACAAGAACCACACTACCAGCTGGTCTGCTGGATCTCCTTGGCTGCACTGCTGCCTGTTTTCCTGTTAGGTGTTTTACTCTACCGGGTTTCGATTCCAATCATTTTGGAAAGGTCGGGCAACTGATGAAACCAACACCACCCTCCCCCAGCAACTCCACTTTTCACCAAGAACCTGATTCAAGCGAACACTCTCCAGTGGTTCAGGTCACCAACGTCTCCAAAACCTATTGCAGGAATTTACGACGCTCACTCTGGTACGGAATCAAGGACATTTTCCGGGAACTCAGCTTCCAAGGATCCTATGCCGGCGAGCTTCGAGACCAAGAGTTCGAAGCCGTCAAGAATGCTTCGTTCGAAGTCAGCCCGGGAGAATGCGTTGCCTTACTCGGACCCAATGGAGCCGGTAAAAGCTCAATGTTGAAAATGATGAACGGAATCCTTCGACCCAACAACGGGAAGATACAGATCCGCGGTCGGGTCAGTGCCTTGATCGAATTAGGGACCGGTTTCAACCCAGTTTTGTCGGGTCGTGAAAACGTATTTATCAATGCCTCTATCCTTGGTTTTTCGCGTGAAGAAACCGAGGCAAAATTTGATGAAATCCTGGAGTTCTCGGAAATCGGCGAATTCATCGATTCTCCAGTGCAAAGCTATTCCTCGGGCATGAAAGTTCGTCTTGGATTTGCGGTTGCTTCCCACCTGGCCCCCGATTTACTTCTGGTCGACGAGGTTCTCGCGGTGGGTGACCTCGCCTTTCGCCTTAAATGTTACGATCACCTGCAACAACGAGTCAAAAGTGGCATGTCGGTGATTCTCGTTTCTCACATCGTCGCGATGATGCCCAGGTTTTGCACCCGGGCCATCGTGTTCGACAAAGGTGAAATTGTTTTTGACGGTGACATCATGGCAGGCATTGCCGAATATCAAAAAATCCTCGGAATTGAAAAAGCTAAACTGAAGGCTCTTAATGAAAATGACTTTTCAGACCCCGCCAACCCTACAGACGATTCTCTTCCAATACCCGGGCAACCCGGCCCAGCACCCGAGGTGCAGATCCAGTCGGTGAAGACGTATACCGAGGACCTGGAAGAAACCGCGACCTTCCGGTCTGGCGATGCCATCATCGTCGACGTGACCCTTGAATCCAAAATTGATTTGCGGGAATGCAAATTGGTCGTCAACCTGGATTCATCCGCTTTTGGCCTGGTTGCAACCATGGCTTCCGCTCGACAACAGTTTCAGTTTGACATCAACCAAAACACCAACGGCGGAAAAGCCACCGTCCGGTTGTTCCTGAAAAGAGTTCCCCTAATTGACGGGGCCTATTCTTTCAACGTCACCCTGTATGGTGAAGGAAAACAAAACCTGTTGGACCAAAAAAATGCGTTGGGTTCATTCAGCATTCTCAACCCCAACGAGAAACGACGGGTTCTCAAAGGTGTCCTGCTGTTGAACCACAGCTGGGAAATCGGCGCCGCACCGTTCTAAGCAGTACAAAAGGCAACAAAAAATCCACCGACCTGCGGCCAACTGGTTGAACAAATTTAATGATCCTGCATAATGACGAATTGTCGATCAAACGGGATGCGGGCGTGGCGGAACTGGCAGACGCGCATGGTTGAGGGCCATGTTCCAGTTAATGGAGTGGAGGTTCGAATCCTCTCGCCCGCACTTTTTTCTTTGGCCCGGGTTGTTGTGAATCGATGATCCTGTTTCTGCCCGTTGGGCTGTTCCCTGTCAGCCGAAAAACTGGAACAATACCGGTTGACGCTAAGCGGTTTTTCTTGGGTGGAAGCCATGACGCAAATCGACCAATTCGAAAGCATTTTTCGCGCGGCCAGCAAAACGCTCTTTCAATATTCGGATTGGCCCGTCAAAAAGGTGCTCACGATTTCCGATGGCAGTCGTGATGAAGCGAAAGCCTTTGAATCACAGGTCAAGCAATTCGTGGCCAACGCCTTTGACATTGAGCAAGTCGACTGGGAAGTGGTCCAGGGAAATCAATTCACTTCAGTCGGTCAATTAGTTGAAATCGTCAACCAAACAAAGCCTGACTTGATCTGCAGTCACCGAAATCTTCAGATTCCCTCCGAGGATTTCCCTTACAGCCTCGGCGTTTATATTGACGTTCTGACCCAAGCAACAACAGTTCCCGTGCTATTACTGCCCAACCCATCAGCCACGGGTTAAACCCTTGCGATCTCGAGTCAGTCGAAGTAATAAAAAAGGGTGATCGCTATCACCGACCACCTGGACGATG
>JAZABE010000384.1:0-2394 GCA_036137535.1 Planctomycetota bacterium
TCAATAGTGAAATGAAATGGGCCCGCCAAATCACTTTAGATTTTAAGAAAGAAACCGCTAGCCAGATGATCAAGCAAACAGCGAGCCCCACCGCAATAACCAATTGGGAAATCGCATCCACCGATCCAAAGTACCAAGGCGAGCCAATTAGCGAGACCGCGATTAGTAAACGGGCCAGGCCCTCGAATTTTTTTCGGTAACCACGCGTTAATTCTTCCGACGGTTCTTGGGAAGAATCATTGACTTCCCTAACCCGAAGCTTTTTTTTGCGCGGTTTTGGATCTGGCAATTGTGACATAAATAATTAGCCTCGAACCCGAATCAAATATTGTTGAGGCATAAACCCAAACACCTTTTAAACGCGGTCTACTATTCAGGATAAGAACAAACGAAAGATCCACAAAGAATTGAGCAACTCAGATGCTTCAAACTATTCTGGCCCAATCACTACAATCCGGGCATCCGGACTATCTGTCGCCTCGTGGAGCGATTCACCAAAACCTTGAAGTGTTCCGCGGACAGTTCCAAACGGTATCACAACCACCATCAACTATCAGAGACTTCAACCAAAACAGCGGAGACCTGAAGCGCAAAACACCCAAAGCGAACCGGCAGAACGCCCGGTGACCCGAGAAGGGAAGAAGCCTTGGATTATGCCTAGCAATCTTAAAAATTGCTAACTGCTTAAGCGGGTCCGCCGGGACCGTCGCTCGGCCCGCAAACGAGCTCGGCGTTTAATTTCACTCGGCTTTTCATAGAACTCTCGCCGCCGCATTTCCTTCTTAATACCACTGCGTTCCACCAATTTGCGAAAACGCCGGACGGCTTCCTGTATCGATTCTTTTTCTCGAACCTGAAGTTTTACCATTTTCCTCTCAATCAAAGTTTTTTGGACAATCAGCCATAATATCTCTGTTCCCCATCCCTGTCGAGGCGTGAATTCACCAAGCCTCCCGGTTTTTCTAACTCAAACCCCAAAGCCAATCGGCACACATTACCCAGACTGCCTGTTGCGGATTTTGCCGACTTTTTCGAGTGAACCGCGTAATTCACCCGATCAAAGAATCCATCAGGGCCTCGGAGTACGACCATTAATATCGACGAGATTAACACCAAGCAGGATCAAATCATCATCGAATTAGATGATTTAAACCAAAGAATTGCTGATATTATTGAGGTTTGGACGCGGAACTTCCATGCTGAAAACACATTGGAATTGGACGGCTGATTTCCGCGAGCTGCCTATTCTGGCCGGTCGAGACTACCAGAATTCATAATCGCCCACAGCAACCGGACGCCCAACCCAAAACTGGCTACGAAACCCAGCAAGCCTAAAACGGACACCTGGTGCCAGCCCATCCAGGCTTCTTGGACAAAAAGCAAGGGAGGAACTTTCTGGGCCAACATGATTGACGACCCCAGGAACAGGGCGCTTGTCAGGATACCGTAAACCAATCGGTTAACCGATGAGCCCAGCCGCCGATGGTCGAGATTAATATCGATCTTACCGGTCCGGATCTGATCAACCACCGCTGAGAGTTTTCGGGGCATCGATTCCGCAAGCTTTTCGAACTGGACCGCCATTCTTCGAAATTTTCGGTATTGCCTCGCCGGGGACAGTCTTCGCATAAACAGTTTTTTATGCAGTGGCTTAAGCACTTCCATAATTTTAAATGTTGGACAGAGCGATCGGGCCGTGCCTTCCAGCACCACCAGCACTCTCAACAAGGTAATTGCCTCTTGGGGGAGTCGTAACTGGTGAATTCGAATCACCTCAAACATCGCATTTAGAACATTGCTGATCTGAAAATCACTGACTGGCAGGGAACCATATTGGCCGACAAAATCTGACAGATCATTTTCCAGAGCCGACTCATCTAGCTGGGGAGGTAGTTCACAGAGTCGACCGATCGTCGCCGACAACTGACCCGGCTCGTTATCAAAAACAGAAAACAGCATTTCTTCGATAGCTTCCCGGGTTCCTTCCCCAATCCGCCCAACGTGACCAAAGTCCAATAATACCAGCCTTCCATTTTCTTGAAGTAAAACATTCCCCGGATGGGGATCCGCGTGGTAAAACCCCTCATCAAAGATCATCTGGAGATTTAAATCCACAAACCGGTAAGTCATTTCTTCCAAGTCAACGCTTGGATCCAAACGTTCATCAAGCTCTGACAATTTTCTCCCGTGAACAAACTCCATGGTCAGCACTCGGGACGTACAAAGCGCACTCACGGGCTTGGGAATGTCCACCCAGCTATGATTTTCGAATCGCTCTCGAAATTGATGTAGATTCTTTTCTTCCCGGCCAAAATCAAGTTCTCGCAACAACGAACGAGTGAATTCGGTAACAATTCGTCGCGGTTGAAAGATTTTCAACTCATCTATTTTTTC
>JAZABE010000385.1:0-1999 GCA_036137535.1 Planctomycetota bacterium
TGGCGGACCCGGGGATGGTTTCTACAGCCCCAGCATCGGATTCAACCTTTGGGTCAACCATCTCTGAATGCGATTCCTGGGAAACTCCACTTTCCTCGGCGTTATTTTCAGCAGCAGGGGTTTCAGACGATTCCTGTGACGAGCCAGCTTGAAGTTTTTCCTTTTCTTCTTGAAGCTCTGTTGGGTTATCCGGCATGCGAAACGTAATCTAAACTACACAAAAAAAAAACTATTGGCGTTCAGTGTAACACGATCTCACGTTTGTCGACTAGTAAAAAGCCCGACTTATCAGTGATTTTTTGGGCCAGCAACGCTGCGAAATTCACGAAGACCGCGGCAGAACCGACCCCCGTCAAACACCCATCAGCCCGGTGCTTGGCCTTATCCCAACGCCATCAGGTTTCGCTTTGATAGGCGGCTTGGTCGATCAATTCAAACAAATAGCCGTTGAGATCGCGAAAAAAGATCCGTCGAAAGGGGGTTTCACGGATCGGTTCTACCAACTCTCCGCCCCAGGTCTCAATCCGCTGGATCACTGGGTCAAAATCATCGCCAGGATGAAAAAAAGCATAATGCCGCCCAAATTCCTGATCCGTGGGTGGAACTGCCTCTGCCACTCCCAGGATATGCAGTTGTTGCCCTTCGCAGATTTCCAGCCAATCCGCCTCGATCTCGATATTTTGCGGCATCCTCAGCGGGATCCACTTCATTACTTTCTGAAAGAAAGTACTGGTCGATGCAACATCGTTCGTTGCAATCGTTAAATGCGCGAAACTCATTTCTCACCAACCCCTTCTTGGAGTGAAATTGGCCGGATGACCCGTTAATGCAGAAAAGTTTA
The DNA here is from genome assembly GCA_036137535.1 of Planctomycetota bacterium. Taxonomy (GTDB): domain Bacteria; phylum Planctomycetota; class Planctomycetia; order Pirellulales; family Pirellulaceae; genus JABAAE01. Next base: position 842 of record JAZABE010000385.1, read on the forward strand.
TCTATTTTCCGGCCTCGAGCCAATCGATTAAAATTGGAAATCTGATTCAAATCGAATTTATGAACAAATATTTAAAGCGTTTTTCTCAAAAAAACATTCAAGCCGGCCTTTCTTCGGCAATAGTTGCACACCAAAGTTGGTCGTGCTACACCTCCAACTCCCTACCAAATCGAAGTCCGAACTCAACTCCCTCCCCTCGGCACTTCAAACTTGGATTTCCTACCTCAATCCAGAAAGGTTTCCGATGAGTGAAATCGCTGTCGAACAGATGCGAAGTCGCATGTTAAAAGAAACTGAAGGTTTTCTTTCGAAAAAACTATCCTGTGAGCCCCGGCAATCTCGCACGGTGAAAAAAGAATTCCTGGAATATTACCGCCGTTTTGCACTCAGGCATGGGCACGATCCTGCTACCAATATTTTGCAGGAAATTTCCCTGTAAACCAGACGAATCATCCAGACACACCCAGTTGTCTCCCAAAACACGCGGCATCAAGGATTAATGCCGCGTGTTTTTTTTAATTTTTATCTGGTTCTGACGGTCCTGGTTTGGCTAGATTGTCCCCCTCGAGCTGTTCTAACTGTTGATCCAGTGGCGGTCTTTGGAAGTGGGCCGTTTGCAATCCCTGAAAAGCCATTGCAAGCGACAACAAATTAGATTCCTGATTTAACCGACCGGTGAAAACCGTCGAGTACGGCATCTGAACATCCAGACGTTCGCGGAACCCCACCGGTAATGCAATACTTGGGTGGCCTGTGAGATTGGTATGCACCAGATCATTTGCGTTCACCAGTATATCGACATCACGCATCAGAATTTCAAACTGTTCCTGAAGCAAGCTTCGAACCCGCATGGCTCGAACATAATCAACACCCGCTATCAATGACGCTTTTCTGAAGATCGCGGGCCAGGCATTCAAACCTTCGACATTATTCGACCGTGTCAAATCATCAAAAGCTGCCGCCGCTTCGATTTCCAGGATGGCAGTCAGTCCTCGAACTGGCAACCCTGCTGGAATTTTGACTTCCTTCAGCTGAACTCCGAGCTCTTTTAGTTGCTGAAGATCTTCCCTTTCCTCAAACGGTTTCCGAGTTTTTGTGTACCCTACGGTCATCGTTGCTAATGGCTTCTGAGGCGGCCATACGAATGGAAAATTTTCA
>JAZABE010000386.1:0-1795 GCA_036137535.1 Planctomycetota bacterium
GGAATCATCGTCCTTGGAATCATCGTCCTTGGAATCATCGTCCTTGGGATCATCGTCCTTGGGGTTCTGGTTTCTCTCGGAACCCCGGTTTGTTCGTGTGGATTGGCCAAGTGTTTGATTGACTTCAAATGAATGTTGATCACCGTTGATCGCGATTACTGCATTTCGCCGATTGATCTTAATAATCTTAATGTCATCTTGTCCAACACTGAATTCTGCACCCTGGCTCACTTTGTGCATCTTGCCGTAAGGCCTGACGTTAATCCAGCAAACGGGAATGCCATCGAAATTGCTGACAATGGCTTCAAGGGTCGTGAATTTCAGGGCGTCAAATTTGGGAGGGCGGGGCACTTCGACCCGTGGTTTGGGGGGTGGTTTTTTATCGATATTGACAACCACCTGCATCTCATCGGTTTTCGGATAGTAGTTTTCGTCGGTGACCCGAGCAAGGAATTTATATTGACCGAGTTCGCGAATGTCAATTTTAAAGGAACCTGCACGAGATGATTCGATCAGGTCCTTGGTGACCTTGCCGTCAGTGCTCTGCAGGACGTATTGAAGGGAGTCGTCGTCCTCGTCATCTGCTGAAAGTCGAACAGAAATCCGGTCTCCTTCCTCGAAATCAAATTCTTTTTTTCGGCTGCCAAAATCGGGTGCATTATTTGGGAAACCAAACAGGTTGCGTCTGAGGATTACGGCATAATAATCTTCCAACTGATGGATGTGCTTTTCCTGCCCCGGATCCTTGAAAAAGAGTTTTGTGTTATCGACGGCAATTGAAGTGCGTTCTTCATCTGCGTCGACAAGGCTGAGTACCTGGATTTGGATTTTGACCATGAAGCTGGAACGGTCATAGGTTACTTTCCCACCCTCCCGTTTGCTGCGGTTTAAATTCAAGTCCAATCGGGTAATTCGGTGGATGTAATTTTTTTCATAGAACCTGTACAGTAAGTCGACAATTTGTTGGTAGCTGCCAGTGCAATCCAATTGGAAACTCAATTGTTGGAAGATTTCCGGTTTGTCACCAAAATCGCTCTTGAAGGAAACGTTGCCTCGGGATTTTACTTGAGGTGTGCCTTTGAACTTTAATTCGTTTTCCACAAGGTTTCGTAGCCATTCTCGGTATTCGCCTTGGGCAACATTGACTTGCGAAGAAAGGCTTCGCTGTTTGAACTGATTTTGGAGCAAGGTTTTTTCTTGGGCAATCTCTGCTCGAAGCTCGATATCCGCCAATTGTTGGCTAACGGCTTGAAGTTCATTTGACTTGGTTTTCAATTGGCCCATAAACCAGTTGAATCCAAAAAACAAAAGCACTAATGGGAGGATGCCCAAGATCGAGTAGATCAGGACCTTTTCGCGTTGGGTCAAGTTATTCATTGCTCAACTCCTTTTTTTCAGCTTTGGTTTCGCGTTTCTCCTCGTCCTCTTGCTGGGGCTGTTTTGGAGATTCGTCCGAATCTTGGTCCGCTTCGTCTTTATCTGATTCTGCGTCGTCCGAAGTGTCGACCGGATCTTCGGTTTCCTTGCGGCTTTCATTTTCAACCTCTTTGGAATCCTCTTCTTTCTGAAGCTTCCTGGGTTTCATGAATTCTGCCAATTCGTCTGGCGGGATGTCCGGTGCTTTGAGTTCTGGGGCACGGTAAACACGGGCTTTGAATTTGTGAGAATAGATTTCTTGATCTTTTTCTTTAGCGGACAGGATTACCACATTTTCCAAAGTCGCATCGTAGTCAGGGTTACCCCGGACGTTGTTTCCGATGGTCTCGGAGATGTCACCCGATTGAAGGAAAACGCT
>JAZABE010000387.1:0-11271 GCA_036137535.1 Planctomycetota bacterium
GTTGTCGCCGATTTCACTTCGAGATTTAACTTTGGAGATCCAACGATAGAAACTTAGAGTCGGGGTCGAGTGCCTTCTTGACCAGGGGGCTGATCCCACCAAAAGGGATTGCAGGGAAGCTGAAGGAGACTGGTCCCCTGAGGTGTACCGCTGGAAAGTCGTTCTCGTGTAACCACTTCAGCAAGGATGGGTGAGCGGCAGGGGTCACCGAAAAATAGACAACTTGTCCCCCGATGGAGACCCGAAAGTCCAGTCCGTCAGCAATGCCCTGCCTAGCCAACTGGGCAATGTCGTTGATCTGGCAGGGGACTTTGAGCAGGATTGTTTGGTCAGAATTGTGCCAGTCAAAGTTGTTTGCCGTGTTCCAGACTTCCCGTTCCTCGTCGGATGGACCGGTTCGGTAGTTGTAGGGCGTTTGTCCCAAGATTTTCTCAATTCGCTGTCTTGCGGTTTCCAGTGTTTTTTCTTTTCCACCAAATCGAATCAGCAACTGGGAGTTGAAGATATCAATGGCATCGATCTCCAGTGGCACCAAAAGGAGCTTCTTGATGGATTCAACATGTTGTTGAATCGAGCCTTCGAAAATCAAAGTGGCGTACATTTCCGGTTGCGGAAAAACTTTGAGGGTTAATTCGGTTAACAGGCCAAAACGGCCATAACTTCCGACCATGAACTTGGCCAAGTCAAATCCCGCTGCATTCTTGACGACTTTGACTCCGGCAGTTGTCAGGGCTCCAGAGCCATCCAAGAATTGAATTCTCAGGATAAAATCCCGGGCACCTCCAAATCGCAAACTGCTGGGACCATTGATTCCGGCGGCGATTGAGCCACCCAGTGTTGAAGCATTGTCCCTAAACGGTGGGTCGAAAGGCAGGTACTGGCCATTGGCCTCTAGGGTTTGTTGGATTTCCGAGATGCGGGTTCCAGATTTTGCGGTAAACGTAAATTCGGTAGGTTCGTAGTCGATAATGCCCGTGATTCGCTGGCAGTCCAACCTGCAGCAGGAAGATCCGGTTGGAATCAACAGGTTTTTAGAGTGTGATCCTGTCGGAATCACGCAAGATTCCGACTTGATCGCATCGACTGCGTGGTCAACGGATTCCAGTTCGATCGAACTCATGGACTTTCTGCGGTTAACACCTTTAACGTTGGAAAACACAATATAAACTAAATGGCTTGCATTTTCGTTGGTCAAGCTCGAGATTCGATTACGAATTTATCAGATTGGAGAATTCCTTGGAGATCGTTCACTATCCACATCCGGCTCTTCGGTATCAATCGAAGCCGATCAAACGCGTGAATAGCGCGTTGAAAAAAACCGTGGATGAGATGTTTGAACTGATGTACGAGGCCTCTGGCGTCGGGTTGGCGGCAAATCAGGTTAATCTCGGGATCCGTTTGTTTGTGATGAATGAGGCTGGGCAAAAAGGGGACGGTGAAGAACATGTTTTTCTCAATCCGGTGATTTCCAAGCCAAAAGGTTCAGAAGAAAACCAAGAAGGCTGCTTGAGCCTGCCTGAGCTCTATGGAAATGTCATCCGCCCCAAGGAGATCCAATGCCAGGCCTACAATCTCCAGGGAGAGCCTTTTAATCAAGTCATTGGGGGTTTGTTTGGTCGCATTATCCAGCACGAAGCGGATCATCTGGATGGCGTTTTATTTATTGACCGGATGAAAGAATCGGCCAAGGAACAAATCGCCGAAGAGATCGAAGAGTTTGAGATTGAGTTTCGAGCCAAACGAGACGCTGGCGAAATTCCAGACGATGCAACTCTGATGAAGCATCTTGCGGAAGTCGAAGGCCTGTTTTGCTAAGCGGATTGCCTGGTGTGGGTAGAAGACGGGTGAGACAACCGTAATTGAGTTCTTAGCCTTCAATTCGATGCTCATTCCGGCGGGTCAGGATCGTTTTCCAGGGTCTCCGGTATTCGCCGAGAACCTTGCCTTGTTGGACAACGCTCCATAAAATACCCAACGGGTAGGGCCTTTTTACCGAGGAGTGGAATCATGCACGCCAAATTACCCGGTTGTGTTCATAGGCTATGGATTTTCGTTTGTGTTTTTGCTTTTTCAGGTGTGCACCCTGCCTGGGCTTCCGATGAGGTCGCTAAGAAATTGCTGAAAGAATTTTGGTCTCATACGAAGCAAAAACAGACGGATCATTTTTTTGAAGGTGTGGAACTAAAAAGTGAGCATGCGATTTACGCCTTTGCGTTGGTAAAGAGCCGTCAGCATGACGTTGCCAGGGCATTAGCCGCCATTGAATCTTTGCATGAAATACATAGCAGCTCACCTCAGTCGTGGCGGTTAAAGACCTGGTTGTTGTTACGGCAGGATAAGTTTAACGGTGCTGCGGTTTCGCTGGGGAAATACATCGAGGCGGTCAAAGCTGACAAAACGATGGATGACTTCAGTCGCCGTGAGGCTTACCGTTTTGCCGGTCGGGTGTTGGGGTTTCTGGAAGGCCCCGTGGAATCAAGCGTCAATTTGGTCACCCTGGATGCGTTGAAACGAAGGATTTTTTTGAAAATCGATCCTGAACTCATGAAGGCTTTGCAAGCGGACTCTGCGAACGTGAAAGCAACCTACCGCAATTTGATGGAATCGAAGGCAAAACATGAAGAAAACTTCGCCAGAATTGACGCCCAACAGCGGAAAATTAAATTTGCACAACTTTCCAAGCTTGAAGTTCAGTTGAGCAAATCAAAGGACCAGCTGAACCAGCAGTCAGGGACCGTGCGAACAGCAGCAACCCAAGAGCTGGAGGGTATTCGGCAACAAGATATTCCATTGTCGTCGCAACAGGCAGTCGTGGAATCCGAATTGAACTCAATTAATCGAGAATTGATTTTACTGATCAATGACTACAATTACTGGAATAACTTGGCATTGCGTGAAAAGGATGCGGTTCAACGGGCTTATTACTTTCAACAGGCGGGGCGTATCGATGGATTGATTATCCAGCAGGAGTTGAGGGTTTCACAAATCCGGCGGGAACTGGATAGGATTCAGATCGAACGAATTGCATTGCGTCGAAGACTGTTGGCCGCGCAGGAAACCGCATCTCATCAGCTTGCATCCATCAGCAAAGAAATCAAGGATATTTCCAAACAGGAACGCCGGGCGTCTAATGAAAAAATGAGGGCAGTCAAACCAACACGGAAAATTATCACCCATTCGGTGTCCTTGAAAACCAGAGCCAAGTCAATCGTCACCTACGAACAATTCCCGTTAGAAATCGAGCGGCAATTGTTGCTTGATTTACTTAAATGAAAATCTTTGACAGGGCTCCTTATCCCATTGCTAAGATGGCCATTGTCGAGACGTCGTTGTCGAGACGTCAATCTGGGGGGAAGTCGTCGACCTTGATTCGGCTAACTTCATCGTGGCTGGGTAACGAAGGTTGCGCCCCTTTTTTGGTGACACTGATGGACGCGACCTGGTTGGCCCAACGGCAAGCTTCAAGAAACGGTTTACCAGCGTGGATTGCTACTGCCAAGGCGGCGTTAAAGGAATCACCGGCAGCCGTGGTGTCGATGGCTTGGGTTTTCGGTGCTTGCAGCTGAATCGATTCATCTACGGTTTTCATCACAGTTTTGTCATAAACAAAACAACCCTGGCTTCCCATCGTGATTGCGATTCGAGGAATCCCCCGTTCGACCAAGTTTTTCATTGCAGTTAATTTGTTTTGGGTGTCTCCGGGATCTTCAATGGAAATTCCGGTAATGGCAGTGACTTCCGTTTCATTGGGTGTCAGGAATGACACACTTTCCAAGAGATCGGTTGCCTGGAGTTCCGGGTTCGGGGGAGCGGGGTTGAACAGTACTGGAACGGAGAATGTTCTGGCGCGTTGGATGGCGACCGCGATCGTCTTGAGTGGAATTTCTTGGCAGATGACGATTAAAGAACTTTGTTGGAACAAATGGTCAGGGAGGGTTTCAAGGTAGATTTCGTCAACGAACTGGTTCGCACCCGGGGCGCCCGAGATGCAATTTTCACCTTCGGAATCAATCATAATGAGGGCAACACCTGAACCGTAACCATCGATCGTGCGAACGAACTCAGTTGAAACCCCATTCTTAACCAGGCTTGCCAGGGCCGATTTTCCAATTTCATCATTTCCAACGGCGCCCACAAAATGAACTGGATTGATTCCAAGGCGGGAAATCCCAACGGCCTGGTTGGCTCCTTTTCCTCCAAAAGCTTGAAAGAATTCGTGCCCGATCACAGATTCTCCCGGGGCAGGTAAACGATCTGCGCGAACGGTAAAGTCAATATTAATGCTGCCAATCACCGTGATGCCTTTTGTTTCTTTTTTTGTCATTTTGAGTTTTTCATTACGATTTGACGTTGTTGTACTTTTGGAGAAGTGGTTTAAAACGATAATGTTTCGAACCTTTCAAAATTAACAGATTCACGATGCACCGAGTAGTTTGGCTAACGGATCTTCATTTGAACCATTGCGATGATGAATTGGTTGATCAGCTTTTGGATGAAATCAATTCCCATCAACCGGACTCGGTTTGGATCGGTGGTGATTTTTCTGAATCATTCCAGGTTTTAAGGTATCTGCGGTGGATCTCACATGCTGTTCCCTGTCCTGTTTATTTTGTGCTTGGGAACCATGATTACTATTTTGCCTCCATCCAAATGATACGGGACCAGGTTTCCGAGCTGTGTTCAAAGGTAGGAAATTTAAACTATTTGTCCGAGTGTGAACCTATTCCCATTCATTCAAATTCGGCATTGATCGGGCACGATGGGTGGTCTGACGGACGTCTGGGAGATTATGAGAAATCTGTGGTGATGATGCACGATTACCATACGATCAATGACCTAGCCGGATTGAACAAGATTGATCGATGGAAGGTTCTGAAGAAATTGGGAGACGAGGCAGGGAACCACATCCGTTCCCACTTGGAAACTGCTTTGCAGCGATTTGAACATGTCTATTTGTTGACTCACGTGCCGCCTACCCGAGGCTCTTGCTGGCACAATGGAGTTCTCTCTGACGATCAATGGGCACCGCATTTTACCTGTAAGGCCGTAGGCGATGCGATCTCCGAAGTCTTAAGAAAATATCCTGAGCGGAAAGTCTCGGTGTTTTGTGGTCATACCCACGGTGAAGGAGAATCTCGACCCCAGCAGAATCTGACGATTTACACGGGAAAGTCACTCTATGGTCATCCGTCCATCGCAAAGGTATTTGAAGTAGAATGAAGGCGGACAGGTTCACTCGTTTTCCGTGTTAGCCAGCTTGTTGAATTTGAGGATGCAGCGGGTGAGTTTTGCTTTGCGAGGCCAGTAAAAGGGGCAGTCAATTGTTGAGTACTTTGGTTTTGACACTTGCGGGAATCGGTATGTTCGATGCCCTCCAGGAGCAACGGACATTCGTGCAGCTCAATCAAGTTCGGGGGATTCGCTACTCGGGAACGCATTGGAATCGGGGAAACCGTGGACTCACCGGAAAAGGCCTAGGAAACAGGTTAGTACTCTCAAGCGGAATAGAAGGTCCTTTTCGGATCTCGGCCGTACTTCAAATGAACCATCAAACAGGGTCGGCCGCGGGTGTTCGTATCAATCAGAGTTTTTTTGGTTTTGAAGGGGCAAAGGCAAATGAAATTTTTCTTAGTGGAGATTTGTTTGGTGGCAGGCGCAGCTTGGGTCTGAGTTCAAAATATTTTGAAAGGGGCTCTCAAATTCAGTTCGTGGTTGAGGGTGACTCGCAAACAAGTCGTTACTTTATTGATGGCAAGCTAGTGACTACCGGTAATCCGGTGCCAAGGATCGACCTGTTGGAGTTCGTTCCTTGGCGCAGTGAAATGACCATTTCAAGCTTGAAAGTTACCGGCAAGTTTTTTGAATTACCCGAGCTTCAACAAAGAGGTTATTCCATTCCGACGATTGATTTGGCAAATGAAACCAGTCGCCAGATCTTGGTGGATCGTGAAAACGGGCAATACTTGGGGCATCCCACGACTGTCCTATTGGAAGATCACCGCACGATGATCTGCGTCTATCCCAAAGGGCATGGCCGCGGTGCCATTGTAATGAAAAGAAGCGTTGATGCTGGACTCAGCTGGTCGAAACGTTTGCCAACACCTTCGACCTGGGCAAGCTCAAAAGAGGTGCCAACACTACACCGAGTGATTGATCGATTTGGGAAAAAGCGACTGATTCTGTTCTCTGGCTTATATCCGATTCGAATGGCCTACAGTGAAGATGATGGCATTACCTGGTCAGAACTGAAAAAAATTGGTGATTTTGGAGGAATCGTTACCATGGGATGCGTGGAAGAAATTGGTCCGGGCAAGTACATGGCGTTGTTTCATGATGATGGACGGTTTATCCAAGAAGGCGGAATCAAGGATCGGCGATTTTATATCTACAAAACCGAGTCTGAAGATGGAGGTTTGACCTGGTCGGCACCGGTTGTGATCGCGAGTCATCCGACAGCCCATTTATGTGAACCTGGGTTAATCCGGTCTCCAAATAAAAAACAGATTACGGTTTTACTTCGCGAAAATAGCAGGCGGTACAATTCCTTCATGATCAGTTCCAATGACAATGGGAAGAGCTGGTCTGAGCCAAGGGAACTTCCTGCCTCGTTGACCGGTGATCGACATACCGGGAAATATGCTCCGGACGGAAGATTGTTCATCAGTTTCCGAGATACTACCCACCAGACACCCACTCCCGGGGACTGGGTGGCTTGGGTAGGCACCTACGAGGACCTCATTGAAGGCAAAGAAGGCCAATACCGGGTTCGCTTGATGGATAACAAAAAATCAAAAGACTGCGCTTACCCGGGTGTGGAGATTTTGCCGAATGGAACCTTTGTGACAACCACTTACGGGCATTGGACGGCAAATGAAGCGCCCTATATCATGAGCGTGAGAGTCAAATTATCTGAGATCGATCAGAAAGCAAAACAGTTACGCAAATCCAAAAAAAACCAATAGGCGGGAATTCATTGTCAACCAGTATGCGAATCAAATTCCGGTGTTCGAATTGCGAAAAGCCGCTCAGTATTGGCATTAAGAAAGCGGGGGCCACCGTATCGTGCCCCAAGTGCAATTCCAAGGTGATTGTCCCCCAGGAGTCAGAAGGAGTTGTCCCCGATGAGCACCGCAACGATGAGCACCGCAACGATGATGAGAGCAACCCGTTTAGTGAATTTCAAGTTTTCGATGATGATTTTGACGAGCCGGAACTCATCTACGAACCAGACACCAGTTCCTCCAGTGACTTAAAGCAAAAACTGAACGATCGGCTGTCGATTCCCCGCCGCATGGTCTACATTCAGGGTGTACTTCTGGGGATCGTCGCGGTCCTGTTTTTCTTATTAGGATTGATGGTTGGAAGTAAAGCCGATTCTGCCAAAGGCAGTCAGGCCAATAATCGGTCGCTGGTAAAAGGACGGGTTTTTGTTGGAAACGAGATTGCCGATGAAGGTGCGGTTGTTTTTTTGTTTCCTTCCAAATTGCGACCGGCGGGTAGGTTTGAAACCGAAGAATTGGTGCCCGGAAGGTCGTTTACCAGCGGTAACCCTGAAGTGCGTTTGATCCGAAATTTTGGTGGAAACGTGAGTACCGTCAATCAGGCTGGCCAGTTTGAAATGTTGGTCCAGTCGAATCGCGAGTATGTTTTGTTCGTAGTTTCGGCCAACAGTAAACGAACTCGTGATCTGGATTCAGATTATCACTCCAATGTGGGGCATTACTTCACTTCTCTCGATCATTTGGCCGCAGATCGTGTTTGTTATTACCGGAAAGTAATGCCGATCGGTTCGAGAGAAAATTTGGGGCAAATTTTAATGAAATCCAGCGGTTGACCCTTGGCCCTGTGGCCTCCTTTTTGAGACGTGGTTTGATGTCAGGGAGATCAGAGCGGTCCCAGTAATGTTATTGAGCTTGATTTTTCAGACCGGGGAATTATTTCAAAGATGCGAGATTCGTTTGTTTTTGTCGGTTGTAAGTATGGGTACGAGAATCAGTGTAAATCGGAAGTTCTGCGATCGAGCGAAAAATTGAAATTTGCTTTTTCCCGGCCCGGTTTTCAGACTTTCAAGATGGTTGACGCGACACCTGATTTTTCAAAGATCAATCGTTTGACTTTTGTTCGAATTGCCGGTCTCAATAAATTCAGGGTTGGGATTGAGAACGATTCCCTTTCCAGAGAATCATTGGGCCAACTCAATGAACTTGTGGACGGGTTCAAACCCAAGGCTGTTCATTTCTGGAATCGAAACTTGGGCGAACCCAACGATGAATTGCTACTGGGTTCTAATCAGCAGCAATCGGTTTTCCCGGTTCAAGGTATGCATGAATGGATAGACGATCATGGCTTAAGACTAAATCGCCCCGCAAAAATTGGTGATCAGGTTCTTAACCTGATCGAAGTGGATGTTGGGAATATTTGGGCCGGCATTCATCACGTTGAAACGCTCCAGCAATGTTGGCCTGGGGGAGTGATTCAGTTTTCAGTTCCCGAAAAAATGGTTTCACGGGCTTTTCTCAAGGCCCGCGAATCGATGCTCTGGAGTCGGTTTACCTTTCAAAAACAGGACACTTGTCTGGAAATCGGATGTGCGCCCGGGGGATCGGTTCAAGCGCTTTTGGAAGAAAATTTAAATGTTGTGGGGATCGATCCAGCACCAGTTGACCCGTCAATTGCATCCCATCCCAATTTTTTTCAGATCCAGAAACGGGGTTCCGAAGTCAAGAAAAAAATGCTTGCTGACGCCGATTGGTTATTTGCTGATGCCAATGTTGCCCCCGGGTATGCTCTGGACACCATAGAAGACATCGTGACCAACCAACATGTTCATATCCAGGGAATGATCATTACGATCAAATTACTTCAAGAACAGCTTTCAGATCAAATCAAAGATTACGTTGAAAGGGTGCGGAACATGGGTTTTAAATACGTTCGCGCGCGACAGTTGGCCTTCAATCGGAACGAAGTTTGTATTGCGGCGTTAAGGCGGAAGTCTTTGTTGAGATTTGGGAAACTCAAGAAAAAGAGTGGCAGGGTGCCTCATGAGGAGAGTTAATCACCTTGGTTACCCGGAAACGGTTACCCGGAAACGGTTACCCGGAAACAAGGTCTGCTAGAATTGCCTAAAATACTGATCTTTGTGATTTACGGGTTTCAGATCATGCCAATAAGAAGCTGGCTGCTTGTTCTTGAGTTGTAACGGGTCGTAGCCAAAACATTTGGCTACCAGACCGATCGGAAAAAACATTCCGTAAAAGACTAAGACCAAAATCAGGTGGGAGATCAGCCAACCCACTGGAAATGTCGATACTATCCAAACGACGTAAACCCAGCGAACCCAAGCGGGCCGGAGCAATCCCACAATCCCGCAAACACCAAAAGAAATTCCGATCCACCAACTAAGGGCTTTTCCCCACTCGTAATGGCCTAGCAAAAAACCTACGAAGAAGGCAAACGGGATCAAGAGACCGCTGAAAACTCTCAGTTCTTTAGTGGCAGGACTAAGATTGATTTCAATCAAAAGGGTGCTCGAATCAGTTGGGGTCGAATCAGGTGCGGGATCAAGAGTAATTCTCGATCGGTCAATGGTGCATGATACCATGACAGCCGTGGGCTGCCTTCTTGAAATTTTCCGTTTACTCGGCAGCGAAGTTTCCTTCGATGGATCGTCATCAACACCGTCAAAATTGATACGATCCAGAAAGAAAAGCTCGGGATCGACTTGAATTGGCAGTCGGCACCAGCCAAATGAGCTGCCAATACCCCTGCAATTCAGATCTTTTTGATTTCTTTGTGCCAAAACGTGTTTTACTCATTATGGCCGTCAGCGGATCGACCTAAAATGGCTGCCATGTCTATTTCACAAGTTGCCATTGTCGGCCGGCCAAACGTCGGCAAATCCAGTATTTTCAATTGGCTCGCCGGCCGAAGGTTGGCGATCGTTGATGATGTCGCGGGTGTGACGCGAGATCGCATGAACTTTCTGATGTTTGAAGAAAGTCAATATTTCGAGATTGTTGACACTGGGGGAATTGGGATCAACGATGTCGATCAGTTGACCGACGAAATCGAAGACCAAATCAATATCGCGATCAATACGGCTGCAGTGATTGTGTTTGTCGTCGATGTCCAAGCTGGAATCAGGTCTCTGGATCAACATGTGGTGGACCGACTTCGGAGCACTGAAAAACCTGTCATCCTGGTGGTGAACAAGGTCGATCATCAGAAGTTAGAAGAGGATGCAAATGAATTTTATGCACTCGGATTTGGTGACTTTATTACGACCAGTACGACCCAGAACCGCAATAAGTGGGATCTGCTGTCCAAGATTGTGGAGGAATTGCCTGACACGGAGCAAGCCAGTGGTTTTGAGGTTAGCGATCCTGAACTGCGAATTGCAATCGTCGGCAGAAGAAATGTTGGCAAAAGTACATTTATCAACACCCTAACTGAGTCAGATCGCATGATCGTCAGCGAAGTGGCGGGCACCACGAGGGATAGCGTGGATGTTCGGTTTGAACTCGATGGTAAGAGCTTTGTTGCGATCGACACTCCTGGGCTGCGCAAAGGCAAAGCTGTCAGAACCGATATTGAATTTTATTCCATGCACCGGGCACAGCGCAGTATCCGGTTTGCAGATTTGACGTTGATGTTCTTTGATAGCTCATCGCGAATCAGTAAAGTGGATCGAAAGTTGTGTAACTACATTGTTGACCAGAACAAACCCTGTATTTTTGTGGTCAATAAATGGGACCTTTTGGTTGAGGATTTGCCGACGCAACGCTGGGCAGATTACTTGCGTGAGAACTTTCCAACATTGTCCTATTGTCCCATTGCCTTCATTACCGGGCAGTCTGGACGCAACGTGAAAAAACTTTTGAACCATGCCCAAATGCTTTTCAAACAGTCGAGGGAAAGGGTGTCCACGGGAGAGCTCAATCGCCTGCTGAAAAAAGCGTTGATACATCACCCACCCCCGTTGAGTGGTCGTCGACGCCCCAAGATTTTTTACGCGACCCAGGTTTCAACCCAACCGCCAACGATTGTCATTATTTGCAATGATCCCGATTCCTTTAACAACACTTATCGCCGTTATTTGTTGAGCGTGCTCCGAGATGAACTGCCGTTCGGTGAGGTTCCTATCCGCCTGTTTTTCCGTAAGCGGGAAAAATCAGACCGTCGGAACGAAGTTGAAAGTGAAACTGGCAACCATCGTTCTGAGCTGAATGATAGAAGCTCTGAAATTGGGGATTCACGGGCGGGTGATGAATT
>JAZABE010000388.1:0-1421 GCA_036137535.1 Planctomycetota bacterium
GCCAGCATTTGCTTACCAAGTGGATCTTCAAAAAGCATCATGACATAGTCATAGTTAAGCCTGAGCATTGCCAGAAAAAGAACTGGGGGCAACAACAACAAAACTATTCCTGAAAGACGTCCCTCCCCCGTCAACGCCTGGATTTGCCCAAAAACCCGAAAGCGTTCCCGAATCAAGCGACCAAGTTTCTCTAAAATCTCGGAAAGATTCCCTCCGGTGGCCCGTTGCAAAATGACGGCAGTCGCAAAGAAACGGAGGTCGACATTGGGAATTCGTTGAGTCATCTGCTTCAAAGATTCCTCCAAGGGAACCCCCAGTTTCTGTTCTTCAAAACAGCGACCAAATTCTGGGCCAATAGGACTGGGCATCTGTTCGGCTACCAACTGAATACCAGACGGTAAACTGTGGCCTGCCCTTAATGCCCGAGAGACCAGTTCCAGCGTATCGGGAAGTTGGGCTGAAAACGTCTTCAGCCGTCGGCGGCGGCAAAACCAAACATACCCGGTCGGAATCCCCGCCATCGACGCGATCAACACTGGAACCCAGAATTGAAATGGCTGCAAACAACCACCCACCAGGCCACCCAAAAAACCAAATCCCGCGATCACAGAGATCATCCTCTGCGAAGACATTTTCAACCCGGACTGTTCAATATAGCTTTGCAAGTTCGGGAATCTCTCTAACCTCCCATTTTGGCGATCGGCAACTGTCTCCAGCGGCTCGGCGAGAATCCCAGGCTGGTGTTTTTCGGCCAAGTCAGGTCCCAAAGTGTTGTGGGCAAAGCCTTCCAACCGTTTTTCAGCTCCGGTCGATTCAACGGGTTTGAACCCAAGAGCGACTGCCGCAACTAACGTCGAAATGCAAATAAACGCGGCGATGACAACTAAAAGACTCGACATGTGTGCCTCTTTTCCACAAACGGGCCAAACTCAATAACGGTTTGACTGATCACCCCTTTTTCAAACACCCAGAATCAACCGCCGATCAGTTCACTCCATTCAACCGCACTCCTCCAATACGCGTTCAGCAAACGTCGATGCCGGCAACCTGACGCCAGCAGCTTCAAGCTGTTCCATAAATTTCGGGCGAACCCCCGTGGCCACAAATCGGCCTCGAGCCCGACCATTTTCTCCAATACCGGTTTGCTCGAACCGAAAAATATCTTGCATCACCACGGTTTCTTGCTCCATCCCGGTGATTTCGGTAACGTACGTCACCTTGCGAGCCCCTCCTTGTAAACGGTTTACCTGCACGACTAGATGAACGGCGTTGGCGACCTGTTGCCGCATTGCCCGCACCGGCAATTCAAAACCGGACATCATGATCATGGTTTCCAGCCTGGCCAGACAATCCCGTGGATTGTTGGCATGAGCCGTTGTGAGCGAACCATCGTGTCCGGTATTCATCGCCTGTAACATATC
>JAZABE010000389.1:0-2495 GCA_036137535.1 Planctomycetota bacterium
TTCGGAGTTTTTCAAAATTGGTGGCGGCTGCAAAGTACCAGTAGGTGGCGTGGCGAAAGCGGTCAAAGTCGTTGATCGTTAAGTAGCAGATTGAAATCAGCCGGTCCAAAAACAGTATTTCAAACCGAAAGCGGTCCGTGAGTTGTTGCAGAGCCTCACCCATTTTTTGGCTACTCAGTGGAGCGGTGGATTTGAAAATTTGTGCCAGTCGAAACACCCCGCTAAATGCATGGGCCAACCCCTTGGAATGAAGTGGATCTACGGATCCCAGCGTATTTGGCAGGGAACACCACCGAGGGCCGCAGCCCTTGTCGAAGAAATGTTGAACCCGTTTCCGAAAAAAGGCACCATCCGCGGGGGTGATTGCCTGAGCCTGTTCAAATTGATCCCTGAGAGATGGGTAGCGGCGAACGGATTTGCTGAAACTGTCCAAAAGATGTTGGTTGGAGACGACAGCCGGTGAACTTTCAGGGTCCAAATCGTTTGACGTCACGATTCCGCAACTGGTGATGCCCGGATCGAACCGAAGTTGCCACATCCAACCGTTTTCTAGGATCTGGTGAACGGCTGCGTTATCACACAAAAAGGGATGATCACCGGATTGAGTTTCGTTAAAAAAATCACTCCAGCGTCTGAGTCCTTTGAAATGTGCAAAAGTCGCCCGGGTGTTAGTTTTTAATTCAGAGGTGTTATCAAGGCCACCTCGGGATCGAATTCCAATTCCGGCAGCCCCTGAGGCATCGATAAAGAAGTCCGCCGTCACCTGAAACTTGTTGGTGGCTTCAATGGGGGAACCGCTTTCCAAATGAAAGATCCATTTCCCAGATTCATCTTGGATCGATTCGACTTGGGTGCCTTGGTAAAACTGAACACCATATTTGGTGAATAAAGAGACAAGAAATGCGTCTATATCACTTCGCAGCCAATTCGAATCTGAGGAATCATCGTGTGAAGTCGCCGCGACAATCAGTTCATTTTCGTGGTTTTCACCTGGGTTAAATGGTTCCCCGGCGGCATGAAAAAAATAGCTGAACCCACGTTTGAGTCCGACTGCAAGGTCTGGGTAATTGCGTTTCGTTGATCCATAGGTCGTTAGGGGTTTGAGTTCTGGAAGATTAAACTGTGTTGCGATCTGGGCCAGATAAGCATCCGCCGTTGGCGTTGAGGATTCTCCCACAGCAAACCGGGGATGAACTGCCTTTTCAATCACTAACACCTCATAGCCGAGGCGTTTCAACACCAGTGCCATACAGGACCCAGGCAATCCGGACCCCAATACAACAATTTTTGTTTTGACACTTTTGCCGTGCATCGGATTTAACTGTCACACCTTTCACATCGAACCCGCGGTTCATTGGTTTGGGAAAAATTTATCCTTTCTAGACGGGAGAATCGCTCTTGGAAACAGTCGGAACATTTTGAAAATCTTCTCAGGTCCCAGAGATCAACGAATAAACGTTGCCCGGGCAGGGTGCAATTCAATCCGGTCTCCATGACGGTTTCGAGTGATGTCAGACTGGGTTCGGAAAAAAGGCCAATCTTTTCGAGTTGGTCGATGGCTCCGTTTCCGCGCCGTGTTGGAATGATCGAGCAACAATTGACTCCGATCGAGTAGGCATATTCAATGCTTTTAAGAGCCCATTCGATGCCTTCGGTTTCGGACATAAACGGAGTTCGCAACAGGATGAATGCGCGAACCTGGATGCTGTTGTGTATGAGGAGTTCAGTGGCCCGACAAAAATCACTCAGGGTCATCTCTTTATTGAGCCTGGGGAGAATTTCCGGGTGGACGGTTTCCAGTCCCATGGCGATTTCCAGTTCACAATCGATCTGCTGAGCAAAATCAAGACAACTTGCTCCCGTTAATTTGGGATGATTTTCAATGACTAAATTTGATTTTTTCAATCCAGCGAATTGAGAGTTGATTCGCTTTGCAATTTCAGGAAGGGTTTGTCTGGGGATCGCTCGTCGATCAAAAAAATTACCGCTGTTGTAGAGTTTGAGCTGTTGGACAACTGAATTTAAATTCAAATGCCTGCACTCTGACTGGAACTGTTCGAGACCAAAATTGATTTGCTGGAGAAGTTCGCGAGGGCTGACTGAATCCTCTGTCGTGTTTTTCCATAAGTCACACATTAAACACCGGAATGGGCATTCGCGGTTGGTGAGAAAAATGGTGCCGGTCGTTTGGATCTCACCACTGTTCCCCAGTTCCTTTTCAAGCAGGGCCAGGTAGGGTTGCCCCGGTTTAACTTGGTTTTTGGGACCCCTGGCATTGAGAATCCAACTCGAATCAAATTCTTGAGGTGATCGATTGGCCACAGGATCGTTGGTAACCGGGGACTGGGTGTCTTATTCAAACTGAGAGAGGAACTTTTGCTTACGTGCAAGTAATTTTTGACAATAGTGACGACTTCAATTTAGTTGTTACTTCTAAAGGCATGACCATGGAGACTCTTGCAACAAAAATTAATGATGGTTCTGATGCCTGGAAC
>JAZABE010000390.1:0-4827 GCA_036137535.1 Planctomycetota bacterium
AGTCTGAAGTTCACCAGGTACCATCGTTGGAATTTTCTTCCCTGCTTCAAGCGTGGGTCGCATGGGTCCATTACTACCATATTCTTCAGCACAACCCCCGTTGTCGGCCAAAAAAAGAATCAGGGTATTGTCGAGCTGATCCTCCTCTTTCAATTTATTCACGATCCGTCCAATCCCCAGGTCCATCCGGTCAACCATAGCAGCATAGACTTCCATTCTACGGATCTGCCAGTCTTTTTCTTTTTCCTGTGGCCACACCGGCACCCCCTCATCGCGAGGTGTCAATTTCCAGTTTTTGTCAATTAGCCCCATCTGTTTTTGTCGGGCAAACCTTTGCCCCCGCAATGCATCCCAACCATCGTCGTATCGCCCTTTGTACCTCTGGATATCTTCCGGTAATGCATGCATCGGCCAATGAGGAGCTGTGTACGCGACATACATAAAAAATGGATTGTTGCGGTCATGTTCATCGATGTATTGGATCGCCTGATCACTAATCGCATCCGTGTAATAAAAATTTTCCTTCGGGGCGATCTGAGTATTTTCCAAAGTCAAACTGTTCGGGTCAAAAAAACTCCCAGCACCATGAATCGTTCCAAAAAAACGATCAAACCCCCGCTGCCGGGGCCAATTAGATTTGTCACCATCAGGCCGAACGTCCTTGGTCACATGCCATTTCCCACTCATGTACGTTGCATACCCGGCTGTCTTGAGGACTTCAGCAATCGACAGACAATTACGATTCAATTCGCCACGATATCCATCGTGGCCATTGTCAGCCATCATCCAACCAACTCCGGCCTGATGCGAATAAAGCCCGGACAAAAGAGCAGCGCGCGTCGGGCAACAACGCCCCGTGTTATAGAACTGCGTAAAACGCACCCCATTTTTTGCCAACCCATCCAGCGCCGGAGTTCGTATCTCTCCCCCGTAACACCCAATATCAGAAAACCCCATATCATCGGCCATCATGATGATCACGTTCGGTCTTGAATCACTCGCATTTTCAGTTGCTGAGATCGCCACAGACCAAACGGTTAACAAGACCAAAACCAACAAAAGCTGTCGCACGAACGCGTTATATTTCAATGCCATTTCGCCAAACCGTTGATGTAATTTAAACCCCTGAGAACTGCCCCCGGTATTCTAAGACATATTGGTTCCAGACAAAAGAAACCAACCCTGTGAACCCTCCAACTGGCGTCGATGAAAACGCCATCTAAACGCAGTTCACCCCAAAATTTTCGCCGGTTTTACCAGAAGGTGTAGAGGAAGGGAGCAGCTCCACTAGTCGTCAGAACAATCAATGCCCCCACCAGTAGAAGCACAAAGATAATGGGTGTGAGCCACCATTTCTTATTGTATTTTAGGAAATCCACAAATTCCCGGACGATTCCCACCCCTGATTCTTCAGAAAGTTGTTCAAACGATTTTGCTTCCCGAGTGTTCGAAAGTCCGGTATCCCCGGCTTCAGGCTTGATTTTCTTTTCCTCGGACAATTTTCAATCCTGAATCAGCTTAACTGCTTTAGAATTCGCGATGGGAAACCTGGTGTATCGCTGGGTTGGTCTTCTAAATTTTATCAATTCGCAGCATTTCACCAAATGCCAACCGGTTTTATTTTCAGCGTTTTTTTGGGTTTGGCATATTTCTGCCAAGTCCACCATCGAGGCGTCTAGTTTTAAGTCGTCTATCGTTAAGGTTCGAACTATTTTATCCTGAAACTTTGGTCGACTGTTTCAAAAGACCATCCTGAATACCAAGAAGACTGGCAAATCTGAGGAACCATTCATGAGCAACGCTCTAAATGATCGTGGAAAATCACTAGAAGGCGCGTTTTTTCAACAAAAGGACAGGGAGCTACTCGAACGACTCCGGCAAGAATCTGCAAGCGAAGAAAAACGAATTGCCCTTTCCAAATCTTCCGGAATCACCGACAACGATTTGCTCCATCGGTTAGTCGAGCTGGAAATTGAGCCAACTACTTTTGTCTCTTTCTCATTGCTGCCGCTAGTCCAGGTGGCCTGGGCAGATGGAACGATGCAAGACAGTGAGCGCGAAGCAATTTTGAGAGCCGCTGAACAAGCCGGGGTTTCCAAAAACTCCACCTCGTTTGAAATTCTGGAGACCTGGATGGAACAATCCCCAAGTGATGAACTCTACAGCGCTTGGAAAGCCTACGCGTCTACACTGAAGGAATCATTGGAAGCGAGCCAGGTCTCGAACCTACAAAGCCGAATCTTGGGCCGCGCCCAAGAAGTGGCAGAAGCTGCCGGTGGATTCCTGGGTTTGGGGAACAAGGTTTCCAATGAAGAGGCCACAGTGCTGAAAGAACTCTCCGAGGCTTTTTGAAAGCCTTGAGTCGGAATGAACGGCCTCTTTAGAGTGTTCATGATGAAAAATCAAAGGTGTTATGATAATATCAATGAGATCGATGATTGGAATCTTGAGATTCTTGATTCAGGTTACTGATTTACGCTTCTAACCATCCTCTTTGGAAAAAACGCATGGCTAAAGATTCACCATCAAATGCAACGACTTTAATGTCGATAATGATGTTTTTACAGTTTTCTGCTTGGAGTGCTTGGTTTGCAACACTGGGTGCAGCACTTGGTGCCAATAATTTGGCCAGCATTACGGCAGATGCCTATGCAACCGTTCCCATTGCCGCCATTTTTGCGCCCCTGTTTCTAGGGCTGATTGCTGATCGTTTCTTTGCTTCTGAGAAAGTGATGGGGTGCCTGATGCTGGTTGGCGGTACCCTCTTATTAATCATTCCAGGAATCGCGTCTGCTGAAAATGGATCTCTGGTGGTTTGGTTAATTCTGGCCCAGGCGATGTGCTTCATGCCGACCCTGGGGTTAGGCAATACGATTGCCTTTACACACATCAAAGACCAAAACGACTTTCCCAAGATTCGGGTCTGGGGAACGATTGGGTGGATTGTTTCAGGACTCGTAGTCGGAGGTATCGGATGGTCCGCCAGTTTGAACATGTTCTGGCTGGCTGGAGGATGCTCTCTGTTGCTCGGGGCATTCTGTTTCATCCTTCCTCATACACCTCCACCGCTTAAGGGAAGACCGATCGATGTCAGGTCATTACTGATGGTGGATGCTTGGAAACTGATGAAGGACAGGAATTTTCTTGTTTTCGCGGTTTGTTCAACACTGATCTGTATCCCGCTTGCGTATTACTACGGATCGACGTCCCAGTTTCTGACTCAAACGGGTTTTTCCGAAGCAGCTGCCACAATGACCATTGGGCAAATGTCTGAAATATTTTTCATGCTTTTGATTCCTTTCTTTTTCAGAAAATTGGGATTGAAGGTCATGATCATGATCGCCATGGCTTGCTGGATTCTACGTTACGTTCTCTTTGCGTTTGGAGCCCCCGATCAAATCACCTGGATGTTGCTGCTGGGTGTTGTTGTTCATGGTATCTGTTACGACTTTTTCTTTGTAACTGGTTTCATGTATACGGATCAAAAGGCACCAGTTGAAATCCGGGGACAAGCGCAAGGACTACTTGTTTTTCTAACCCAGGGAGTCGGCATGTTCATTGGCTATAAAATCATGGGCGCCGGTAAATTCTTGGGCATTGATTTTGGTTGGACGATTGGAGAATACGGTCAACAGGTCTCCAATTCCGACAAGTATGTTGAAGCACTTACCGCAGCACAAGGCAAGGTGGAATCAACGGGTTTCTTTGAATCCTTTGGAAGGATGTTTTCGCGTGATCTTCCCGAAAAGCTCAACCAGGAATTGGTGATCGAGACCATGACTCAATGGAAAAATTTCTGGATGCTACCCGCGATTATGGCGTTTATCATCCTAGTGGTTTTTGCTGCAACCTTCTGGGATAACGCGAAACCCCAAGGCTCCCAGGATGGAGAACCAAGCGAGGTCAAGTGATCCAAATTCTTGATTTCCACAGGCCAAACATACTGCTGTCTTCGTAGTGAACAGCTAGGTGCTGCAGTTGGGCCCAGAACTTCAACATCCAGGGTTTGAAAAGTGGAATCGAGGTAGTTTGATGAACAAAAATGCCGCATTGGCGATTGTATCCGTGCTGGGGATGGCGGTGGTTTCCCTGGCAATCTACTGGTCCGGGCCTGGTTCAACTGAATCAGCCGCCGATTTCACCGGAAATAAAATGGAAAAAGATATCTGGAAAGAACAGCTGACACCCCTTCAATACCGGGTCACCCGCCAGCAGGGAACGGAGAGGGCATTTACCGGGAAATACTGGGATCACAAAGAGGATGGCATCTACCGCTGCGTCTGTTGCGGTAACCCTTTGTTTGACAGCCAAACCAAATTCACGTCCGGCACCGGTTGGCCCAGCTTTTTCGATGTCCTGGATGCAAAAAATATCAAGGAAACGACTGACCACCATTTATGGATGCAGCGAACCGAGGTGACCTGTAGCCATTGCAACGCGCACCTGGGGCATGTCTTTCCCGATGGACCCGCCCCGACCGGCATGCGTTACTGCGTCAATTCTGCTGCCCTGGATTTTGAAAAACGCAAATCAGATTTGCCAAAAAAAAACCCGGCGCAATCGCCGGGATCTTGATTCGCATTCTAATCTCTATCCTTATTTGTCCTTTTCTGCTTCAGCGCCTTCATCCTTTGGAGTAAGTTCCGAAGGCAAATCACCCTCTTCTTCCACAGGAAGCTCAAAACCGCTATTTGGGGCTGCAGGACCCAGAAGTCCAGGCGGCAGGGCTGAACCGTCTTCGACCTCTTTTTGCATCTTTTTCAACATCTCGTCGTAGTTGTCCGGCTTGGTGATCACGATCTTGGTCGTGTTGCCTTCTTTCTTGGG
>JAZABE010000391.1:0-1742 GCA_036137535.1 Planctomycetota bacterium
AGAAGATGGTTCGGTTTTTGGTCGCATCAAACGAAAATCTGTTATTGAAGAATGTGAAGCGAGTTTAAAGAGACTCGATGTGGAGGCAATCGATCTTTACCAAATGCATTGGCCTGATCCTGATGAAGACATTGAGGAGTGTTGGCGTGCAATGGTCGAGTTAAAGGAGCAGGGTAAAGTTAGGGAAATCGGGGTTTCCAATCATAATGTTCCACAAATGAGCCGTTTGAACGAGATTCATCCGGTTGCTTCGCTGCAGCCCCCGTACAACCTCTTGAACCGTAATATCGAAGAGGAAATTCTTCCCTACTGTGGTGAACAGCAGGTGGGGGTGATTTGTTACAGTCCCATGGGTAAAGGACTCTTGACGGGTGGATTTTCTCAGGAACGCGCTGAGGCATTGGATGAGACAGATCACCGATCCCGTGACCCCAAGTTTTCTTTTCCTCAACTTCAAATCAACCTAGATTTTGTTGAGCAGATCCGACCGATTGCTGATGATAATAATCGACCCTTGGCTCAGCTTTCAATCGCCTGGACGTTGCGTCGCAGTGAATTGACATCAGCGATTGTCGGTGTCAGGAAGCCTTCACAGATTGAACAAACGGCTGCAGCCGCCGATTGGGAATTAGGTGAAGATGAAATTAAGACGATTGAATTGGCACTGCAGACACGCGACCAACGGCTGCACGACGCTGGGATCCTTGACCAGGGTCGCGTCTAAAGGAGAACTTAATACCCGGTCGCATCGAATTCTCGTGTTACTGATTTTAGAAACGAATTACTGTAACTTTTTTTGCCAGAAGACCGCTTCACCGGCTGTTGGATCGAGTTCATAGCCTTCAAACCCATACTTTCTGTAGCTACCCTTGGCGATTTCATTATTGGCAAGTACTTCGAGGGTTAACTTGCAGCACTGATTGAGTCGAGCAATCTCTTCAATTTTTTCTAGTAAGTTTTGGCTTAATCCTGTTCTGCGAAATTCCTTACTGACCATCAGGTCATGAATATTGACCAGTTTTTGTGCCGCAAATGTAGAAAACCCAAAAAAACAATTTGCCAAGGCTGCCGGAGCACCGTCTACGTAGCCGATTAAACTGAAGGCTGTCGGAAAGCTTGCAAGACCATTAACAATGGCAGCGTGTTTCTTCGAGTCGATCGGTTCACCGCCTCCCATGGGTTCAGAGGCATATTCGTTTAACAGTTGAACCAGGTCACGGGTTTGAGCTGGATTGGAGTAATCGACTTCGGCGATTTTGATTTTCATTTTGGAGCTAAGTTTGGTACTCGGGGTCGGTGACGGCTGTCGTTCAGATTTAATAATCAAAACGCACAATCGGCCTTCAGGCAATCGGTCTTTGCAAAAATCAACGGAATTGGATCGTTTTAATTCGGCTTTGAGTTTCAGCCCCGTTTTTGAAACTTGGGATGATCGCCCAATTTCTAAAAACCATGGTGACTGCCAAAAATTGGACAATCAAGGCAGCAAAAAATAGCTGAAGTACCTCGGGATCTTGAACGGAATGCAGTGAGCCAGAAGGCTCGATCTGGTTGTGGTAGAGGTTCCTACTGCCCGTTTCCATTGTAGTCAGATCGGGGACCGCTTGAGTCGCAACACATTTCGCAATGATAAACGGTAATCTGCACGGCGATTAACACCGTGTACTTCTAAAACGGCCTAGCAAACTCTGGGAATCAAGATTGCCAAGTGCTCCAACGTGGAATTAAGGCTCGCGAATCGA
>JAZABE010000392.1:0-17078 GCA_036137535.1 Planctomycetota bacterium
AACGGTTTGAATCTTTTCCGCGGACTCATCAGGAATATTGATATCAAATTCCTCCTCCAGCTCCATGACCAATTCAACCTGGTCAAGTGAGTCAGCACCCAAATCGTTCACAAAGGAAGTTTTGACGGTGATGGCTTCTTTATCCGCTCCGAGCTGCTCGGCTACGATTGCAACGACTCTTTCTTCAACTGACGACACAGGCATCGCCCTCCATAATCAATATCTGGATGTGCACAATTCACCAAAATAAGGATAAAACCTGGTTTTGAAAAACCTGCAATTTCGGTGCTTGAATTCTAGTCTTAATTTCGTAAGCGTAACAGCATAGAGTATTTCGGAAAACAGGGGCAAGCCCCAAACTAGGCCGTCATCCCACCATCTACGACCAATAATTGCCCCGTAATGTACGAAGCGGCCGGACTTGCCAAGAAAAGAACGCTTGCCGCGATATCTTCAGGTTGACCAACTCGCTTGGCTGGAATTCGCTTAACGACCTCCCCCATAACAACTTCTCCCAGAGCAGCGGTCATCTCACTTTCAATAAAACCCGGGGCAATCGCATTGACTGTGACCTTTTTCCCCGCGAGTTCCCGACTGAGACTTTTGGTCAGGCCAATCATGCCTGCTTTTGAGGCTGAATAGTTGGTTTGCCCAGGGTTCCCCAAAATACCGGAAACACTGGAAATATTGACAATTCGGCCATATCGAGCCTTGCGCATCCTTTGAGCTGCAGCTCTGGCGAACAAAAAGGTTCCGGTTAAATTCGTGGCGATCACATCATTCCAATCCTCATCGGTCATGCCCGCCATCAGTTTATCACGCGTAATTCCGGCATTATTGACCAGAATATCGAGTTTTCCCCAATCGGAGTAGATTTTCTCCATCAACCCATTCACACTCTCCGCGTCTGAAACATTACAACTGAAAGCTTCGGCCTCGCCACCAGCTTCCTGGATTGCCTGGACGGTCTCCGCCAGCTTTTCAGCGTTCCGAGCCACACAAGCGGTTTTGGCTCCACTTGAGCCGAGCGCCATGGCAATTGCTTTTCCCAGACCTTGCGACGCCCCGGTAACCAAAGCCGTTTGGCCAGCCAAATCAACGTTTAGTGAATCTATCATCTCGTTTTTCTATGCCTAATTTCTATCTCTAATAAAAAATATTTCAGCGATTAAGAGAGCCAATCTTAAAATGTCTCGACTTATTCCATCACACCCTGACAATTGACTTTGCGATTAATTCGCTTCATCAAGCTCCGCAAAACACGGCCAGGTCCAACCTCATAGAAGGTATCAAAATCCCGGTCAAGGAAAAATCTCATTGATGCCTCCCAAAGCACAGGAGAGCAGACTTGCTGGATGAGCAGATCTCGGATTTCTTCAGGATCTTCGTGTGTCCCTGCGTCGACATTGGAAACAAACAGTATTTCTGGACTTTTGATCGGCACATCCGCCAGTGCTTTCGTCAGTTCCTCAAGTGCCGGCCTCATGATTGGCGTGTGAAATGCCCCGGCAACGGCAAGCGGAATAGTTTTCATGGCACCGGCCGCTGTGGCCGCCTCCGCCGCATTCTGGCACATGTCTTCATGCCCGGAAACCACGATATTACCGGGGCAAAGCAAGTTTGCGATTTGAAGGACCTTGCCTTCCTGCCGGTTGGCTTCACAGATTTCTTCTACCGCATCCTTTTCCAAGCCCAGGATGCTGATCATGCCACTCGGTTCAAGGTCCGACGCGGCCTGCATCGCTTCCCCACGTTTCTGCACGAGCTTCAATCCGTCTTCAAATTCAATCGCACCGGAAAACACCAGAGCTGTGTATTCCCCCAAACTCAGCCCGGCGGCAGCCTCACAACTTAAAACAACATCCGGATTTTGCAGCCGCATATCCTCAAGCGCTACTAAGCTGGTTACAAAAAGGGCGGGCTGACTGTAAACCGTCGAATCCAGTTTCTCGGCTGGACCGGCAAAGCAAGTTTGAGCCAAGTCATAACCGAGCACTTCATTGGCCCGCTCAAATGTTTTTCGAGCGGCTTCAGAAGAATCAAAGAGTGCTTTTCCCATGCCAACCGACTGCGCACCTTGACCAGGGAATAGAAAAACAATTTTACTCAAAGAAAATCCTTCGTTTCGATGGATTAAATAAGAGAGTTATGAGTCAAACAAGCCAACTCAAACGGAGGCCTTATTGCGAGTTGTCGGTGTCGACAACAACGCGTCCCATGTAATAGCCACAGGTCGGGCAAACGACGTGGGTTGGAACCGTCGCACTACACTTGGGACAATTGTATAGCTGTTTCGGACGCTTGGCGTCATGCGACCGACGCTTGCCCGTTCGTGAATTCGAGTGTTTTCTTTTTGGAACTGCCATCGTGATTACTTCAAAAGCCCTATAACTGGCGAATCAACTATGTTACGAAACTCGGATCGAACCTGTCAACGACCAAAATGGGTTGAAATCATGAAAACAAGCCTCTTAAGGCTCGATTTCCAGCTTAAACAGGGTTACGGCCAGCGGCGGCACAGTGATGCCAATGGACTCCTTTCGGCCATGTGCTGGAATTTTCTCACTTTTTCGCAGCCCCGGGTTACCCACATTGGCCCCCCCATAATATTCGGAGTCACTGTTGAAAATCTCCCGGTAAATCCCCGAGTGCCTCACGCCTAGGCGATAGCCTTCATGAAGCACTGCCTTGAAGTTGCACACGGCCAAAATTACATCCTTTTCATTACCTGATAGGCGGGCAAAGCACAGGAGGCTTTCCTGAGGACTCTGGCAGTCAATCCACTCAAATCCACTGGTGTTGAAGTCCAATTCATAAAGAGCCGGCTCCGTCGAATACAGTCCGTTCAAATCGGATATCAATTTCTGGAGGCCACGGTGATTCTCCTCCTGCAGCAACTCCCATTGAAGTTGCCCATCATGGTTAAACTCCAGCCATTGGCCAATCTCATTGCCCATGAACAGGAGTTTTTTTCCTGGATGAGACCACATGTAGCTGTAGAGCAGTCTCAAATTTGCAAATTTGTGCTCAGGATCGCCCGGCATCCGGTCCAACATCGATTTTTTGCCATGCACCACTTCATCATGTGAGAGTGGAAGCATAAAATTTTCAGCAAAGGCATAGGACAGACTGAACGTCAGTTCATCATGGCGGCACTCCCGCTGGTTTGCTTCTTGGGGCATGTAGCGAAGCAAATCATTCATCCAGCCCATGTTCCACTTCATGCTAAATCCAAGGCCTCCTCTCTGGGTCGGCCGAGAGACACCGGCAAAAGACGTCGACTCTTCCGCGATGGTCATAATCCCAGGATACTCTTGCTGACAAACGTCATTGACCTGTTTCAAGAACGACAGAGCTTCCAGGTTTTCTTTGCCGCCATATTGATTGGGAATCCACTGCCCCGCTTTCCGGCTGTAGTCCAGGTAAATCATCGAAGCCACTGCATCGACGCGTAAACCGTCGACATGAAACTGGTCAAACCAAAAAAGAGCATTGCTGAGCAGAAAATTTTTGACCTCGTTTCGTCCATAATTGAAGATCAAGGTGCCCCAATCCGGATGCTCACCTTTGAGCGGGTTTTCATGTTCATACAACGGGGTTCCGTCGTAACGAGCCAAGCCAAATTCATCTTTGGGGAAATGGGCGGGAACCCAATCTAAAATAACACCCAAACCCTGTTGATGAAAATAATCCACGAAATACATGAAATCTTCTGGGCGACCGTAACGGTTTGTCGGGGCGAAATATCCCACGCACTGATAGCCCCAGCTACCGGTAAACGGGTGTTCCGCAATCGGCATCAGCTCGATATGCGTAAAGTTCTGGGCTTTGCAATACTCCACCAGTTCGTGGGCCAACTCGCGGTAGTTTTTCCAACCACCTTCGCCGCTTTGACTTCTGCGCCAACTGCCGAGATGGACTTCGTAGACCGAAATGGGCTGGTCCAAGGGGTTTTGGTTTCGCCGTTTTTCCATCCAGTCACTGTCCTGCCAACGGTAGAGTCCCAGGTCAGTCACAATGGATGAATTGTTGGGTGGAGCATCACAGGCAAACCCATAAGGATCGATCTTGTCAACGTGCTGCAAGCCGGCCTGAACCACCCGATACTTGTACCGGGCTCCAGGAGCAATATCTGGAATAAACAGTTCCCAAATTCCACTGGCGGCCAACGGCCGCATCACATTCTGACTGGCATTCCAGCCGTTAAAGTCACCCACCACACTGACCGTTTTCGCATGGGGAGCCCAAACGGCAAAGTTCACCCCGGCCACACCTTGAAGCTCGCGAATGTGAGCCCCCTGTTTCTGGTAGGCTCGTGGACACGTTCCGTCACTGAATTCCTGCAGATCGAGATCTGTAAAATGGGACAGGAATGAATGGGGGTCTTGCATCGTCGTCAACTGGCCACCAAGACGGTGGACCTAAATCCTGTTAGTTGTCCGTGAATCACTCCCTGAAATCCCCGACACCAATGTAAACGAGGGGAAGCGTCTCTCGATTCTGATCTTTGGGAGGCAACCTGACAAACCCCGAACCGTCCATCGTCCACTTTTTAAATCTTTTAGCGGATTCAATAGAGCCCTGGGAACAACTTCGGATCGCCCCGCTCTCAAGTGCCACGGCCCTTAAAAAGTTCTCAGGCTCAATAATTCTCAGGCTCAATAATTCTCAGGCTCAATAAATTGCACGAAAATCCCTCAGCAGCCGGCAAGCCAAAACTCCCGGGAACCACCCTTGGTGCTGCCATTAGAATAGCTGCCATTAGAATAATCGCCCAACCCTCCCCTCTGCAGGGGAAGACCACAGCAACTCAAGGTCGCCCAGGCCGGCAAGAGCAGCCGCCGATTTCCCGGGCTTACAAACCGCTGCCTCCGGCTGCGAATTCCACTAACCGCAAGCTTCCAATTGATGCGGACGGATGACCCGTTTGCGTTTTTGTGACAGCGATTCAACGGGTTGCTGAGCTGATCCTGGAACCGACTCCGGCCGGTAAAATCGGCAATCAACATCGTGAAAACAAAGTGTGTGATCCAGTCGCCGCCAAAGATCTTGATTCTTGATCGGCACATCTTCACCAAACCGTTCCCACAACCAGTCATTCTTTTTCCAAGTTTGCATCGAAGAATCAAACCCTCGGGTAATGTACCGACTGGGAGAATATAACGTCACATTGGAGGGCTGCTCAAGCGATTCGAGACCTCGAACCACCGAGAGCAAATTCAGGCGATCAACGTGCCAGCCGTCTTCGTGATCAAAGGCCTCAAACGGAACGCCGCCGTCAGCCGACTTTAACACGAATCGCCAAATGCCATTCTGAAAACCATAGTCATCAAAAAAAACTTTTGCGTAGCTGAATAACCAGAATTCCGGTTTCATCGCCCCTATCCCTTTGAAAATGTTCGCCTGCTACACGGAAGAAAAAAATCTTCCTTTATCAACCAACGACAGCCTTGACCTGGCGCTCTGAATAACCGCCAGTGCCAATGACTATAGCTCGCTATAAACCGGGCATCGGTCAGTTATTCACTAATCGTTAAACTTTTTCTGATGAGACTTCTCCGGGGGCTTGATCTAGGAACAAAGCAAATTGTGCGGAAAATGACTTTAAAATTGGGCGATCCGATTTTGACGGATGCTCCAACGGTGTTCCCTCTTGCCGCCACTGGCCAGAATCTCCGGCAAGATCCGGGGCTCGGCAGCGAACCCCAGCGTAGCCACCATGACACCCACCGATCTCGATAAAACTATTTTAATTTCATTCAAAATCTATGATGAATTCTCAGGCTGAACCCCCAAACGAACCGGGAACCAAAAATCGGAAGTCGCAATCGGGTTATCACTCGGAATAGCATTCGCAGCAGCAATTCACCGTCATTCACCGCAACCCAGTCCGCTGCAGCAGAATCCCTTCTAAATACTCCCAGAGTCACCTGGTCGCTTTGCCAGACTCGGCCGCAAATTGATTTCCTGGTTCAAACGATTTAATCTTGGGTGGTACCCTTTCCCAAGATGATTTCCAGCACGACATCCTATGAATCCCAGGCTCATTTTCTTTGCACTTGTCTTTTTCATGACCGCCACAAGTCCGGATGTCGCGTGTTCACAGGCCCAAGAAGAAGCCTGGAGTACCATCAAAAAATATTTCCAGCCGCCGGATGAATTCAAAGACGACTTCGGCCGTTACCGCTCTCCGCTAAACTGGTCCGGCAACCCGCCAGTCAAAACTGCTGAACAGTGGAGAAAACGGCGACACCAAATCAGGTCAAAGTGGATGCAACTCCTGGGAGAGTGGCCTGCCCCGATCAGGGATCAACAGCTCGTTGTCACAAAAACCCGTAAACGCGAGAACTTTTTTCAGTCCACAGTAACGTTCCGCTGGACACCAACTGCCGCAACCTCCGGTTACTTGCTGGTGCCCCAAGGTCCGGGGCCTTTCCCGGCCGTCATCACCGTGTTCTACGAACCGGAAACCGCGATTGGCGAGGGAAAACCCCACCGTGACTTTGCCTACCAATTGGTCAAACGGGGGTTTGTCACACTCTCCCTGGGCACAGCCCAAGCCACAAAAAATCAGACCTATGCTCTTTATTTTCCTTCGATTGAAAAAGCTGAAATCCAACCTTTGTCTATGTTAGGGTATGCGGCCAGTAATGCCTGGTATGCGCTGGCACAGCATGAAAAAGTAAACCCAAAAAAAATCGGGATTGTAGGACATTCCTTTGGGGGTAAATGGGCGATGTTCAGTTCATGCCTGTTTGATCAATTTGCTTGCGCTGCCTGGTCGGATCCGGGAATCGTTTTCGACGAATCTCGTCCAAGCGTGAACTACTGGGAGCCCTGGTATCTTGGCTATCACCCAAAACCATGGCGGAAGCGGGGAGTCATCACTGCCGAAAACCCGGCCAAAGGGCTTTACCCTAAATTGGTCCAAACAGGACGGGATTTGCATGAACTTCATGCCTTGATGGCACCCCGCCCCTTCTTGGTTTCAGGCGGCTCAGAAGACCCGCCTCAACGCTGGCAAGCATTGAACCACAGTCGAGCCGTCAATCAATTGCTGGGCTGGGACAACCGGGTAGGCATGAGCAATCGCCCGGAACATTCACCCAACCGGGACTCAAATGAAATCATCTACCGTTTTTTCGAAACCTTTTTGCCCCCCAATGACTAGTTGGCCACTGGACTCTAGATCGCAACGCCCCCACGTTCGCCAGTTCGGATTCGCACGCAATCCTCGAGAGGAAGCACAAAGACTTTTCCGTCTCCAATTTCACCCGTCTCACCGGTTTTAGCCCCCTTGATAATTGCATCCACTGTGGGTTCAACGAAATCTTCATTGACAGCGATCTGCAGCTGCACTTTTCGCAAGAGATTAACGCCGATTTCCTTTCCTCGATAAAGTTCGGATTGACCTTTTTGACGACCAAATCCTTGGCAGTCCAAAACCGTCAAGCGGACCACCTCAACTTCCGAAAGGGCATCCTTAACCGCTTCCAGTTTGCTCGGTTGAATGATGGCCAAAATTAACTTCATGCTCTGATTTCCTGCCGCTACTGTATGACTAAACTCGTTGTCGACCACGGTTTCCACGTTGACCGGTTTGGCCTTTGACTGCCCGTCAAGGCACCGCCAACCTGACCCCCAACCCGTTAACGAACATTCGAGCAGAAAAATCGCCGGTTGAAAAGCGAGCGTAAGGGCCTAAACAAACAGCAAGTTTGGTTTCAAACCCGAGCCGAAGTTGATTGAAAAACCCTTGGAATCACCAAAGCCAGGCGGTGCTTGGTAACCCAAGGGTCTTTGTCCATGTCAATCCATAAGTCGGTTTCAATCCCCAGGGAACGGATTCACAATGCTCAAAATTCAGATTGCAACTGAACCTTCTCTTCCGTCATGGGAGATCCACTAGAGGCTCTACCAATCCATTGAAATGAAAACAACGGGCCAAACACTGCAAGCCAGTTTCGCCTTTCGAACCATTAAAAAAAATCAGGGGATTTAGAAAAAAGAATCGAAAGTTCTCATCCATTTTTGACAGAGTGCCTTATCCCTGGGCAGCAAACGAATCACGGTGCCTGCAAAACAGGCAGGCAACCTGTCGCCCAAGATCCGCTGAGCCGCACCTAAAAATCATGACAACCGGATGTTTGGGAAAAACCGGCTCTCGTTCAGACTGAATGATCGGCTGAGGCTGCTGGTGTCGGCTCCACTTGGGAAAGTGGAGGCAGCTCTTCTTCCAAGACCCCCCTCGCTTTGGGCCAGATCAACAAGCCTTCCAGAATCATCCAACCCTGCAAACCCAGGATCACACAGCCGAACACAAACAGGTGCCAGTTTTGTTCCATCGTCCAATACCAGCCCAACGACACACTCCCTGCTGACTCGGAATAATGAAACATGTTCCATAACATGGCCCAGGCAGGCAGGATCAGCATGATCGCCATTGGGATGGCCGCAAACCAGATTGTTTTTTGCCTTCTCCACAGATAAAAGAGCGTCACCATAAATGCAAGACCCGCCAGCAACTGATTGGTAGCTCCAAAGAGAGGCCAAAGAATCATGCCGCCACTACCATAAACGGGCGTTTGCACAACAATCGGGCTCGACACCGACCCAGTGGATTGGCTTCTGTCCCCGTTTGCCGTTTTGTCGATGGAGCTTGCGTCTTTGGCGACGGCTTGAATCGCAACGGATTGCTCAGCGGCAACCGGCTTGTAAATTCCTGGCATTGCCGCAATCAGGCCGCCCAAGAGAACAGCAATTGCTGTGGCCATGTATTTGTTTTGCAGAGGCCCCGCATGCAATGAAGCGCCGATTTCCTGCACCACATACCGTTGCAACCGGGTTGCCGTATCGAGGGTAGTGGCCGCAAAACCCGCAACCAGGACCGCGATCAAACAAATCCCTAACTTGATGGGAATTCCGAGTGCCCCAAGGAAATTGGCGCCACCCTCAATGAACGCGCCCACTTTTGCACCAAGTGTGAAATCGGTCCACTTCGGTTTGGAACGATAACGCTCGTTCCATGCTGCCTTTCCTTTTAGCTCCTTGCCGTCAGCAGTTTTCACAAGGGAATAAGACTTTTCGGTCTGGTCATAATTGTACTTGCCCATTCCAACACCGGCGCAACAGGCCAGGATCACCAGCACTGCCAGTGCACCCTCCAGCAACATGGCTCCGTAACCCACAAATTTTGCATCGTTTTCATTTTCAACCTGTTTACTACTGGTTCCGCTGCTCACTAGGCAGTGAAACCCACTAACCGCCCCACAGGCAATCGTGATAAACAGAAACGGCCAAATCGGAGGAGTCCCGAACGGCAACTCGCTAACTTGGGCGACGGCAGGGGCACTCTCAATGAGATCTGCTTGACCGGTACAACACGCGACCACCAGACCGACAACCATCAAACCCAAGGCAAATAAAAGCTGATGGCTGTTGATGAAATCACGTGGTTGCAACAAGACCCAAACGGGTAAAACAGAAGCAACATAACAGTAGGCCAACAAAATCAACGTCCAAATGACAATCGGGTTGAAAAAGGCAAGCGGATTCGCCTGGATCTTAAGATGGTCAAAGTGATAAGCTCCCAGATACACACAAAAGTAAACAACCATCAAACCAACGACCGACGCAACCCAATGGTTTCCGTCGTAACGATAAACCCAAAAGCCAACAGCAACGGCGATCGGCAATGAGATCCAGACTGGCAGTACCGAGGAGGGGTACAAGTTGAATATGGTTGCAATTACCAGTCCAAAAATCGCCAACACAATCGTCAACGCAAAAAACAAAATAAAAAGAAACAGGATTTTAGCTCTCGGAGAAATAATCCGGCCGGCAACCTCTCCAATCGTTTGTCCACGGTTTCTTAAGCTCACGACCAACGCGCCAAAGTCATGAACCGCACCAATAAAAACAGACCCCAACACCACCCACAGTAAGGCCGGAACCCACCCCCACAGGACGGCAATCGCAGGGCCTACTATTGGGCCCGTTCCGGCAATGCTCGTAAAATGATGCCCAAAGATGACTTCTTTTTTGGTGGGGATATAGTCAACGTTGTCCCGAAGTTGCTTGCTGGGAACGACTGCCTGTTCGTCTAGGTTAAAAATTTTACTCGACAGCCACTTGCCATAAGTGTGGTAGGCAATGATAAATCCCGCAAAGCTGCCAAGTGCAACCAGTAACGTTCCCATGGGAAGTCCTCGAATCCTAAAATCAAATGGTCATTCCGCCATGATACGCTGATTCTCATCCAGATTGAACGTGTTTTGGTAGGAAACGGCGATTCGCGGGCAGCCACAGGGCTTACCAAGTTCAGACTCCTTTGGCTTCCAGATTTTCGTCCGTATAATGCGCCGCATCAATCAAGCCACCAGTGCCCAAAAATAGGAACCAACTGTGCCTGAAAAAATTGTCATTATCGGAAGCGGACCTGCTGGATGGGCTGCCGCCATTTACGCAGCGCGTGCCAACCTGAATCCACTTGTTTTTGAAGGGCTTCCTCGCCAGGAGATGATTCCCTTGGGACAATTAGCGTTCACAACCGAAGTCGAAAACTATCCCGGATTCCCTTTTGGCAATGTGCGGGCCTTTGTAGAAAGCGCCGTCGATCCGAGCCAAAGATTTGTCAATCTTCCCCCCGCTCCCGAAAATCACAAAAAAGAGGGGCAGTATCACTATGCCGTCCAAGGTCTGGAGCTGATGGAATTAATGAAGCAGCAGGCACTGAATTTTGGAACGCGAGTGATCAGCGATGAAATCAGCGACGTGGACTTCTCCGGAGAAGTCCATCAGCTGTCCCCCGAAAGTGAAGACCCAGTCGAAGCTCATACTGTCGTCGTTGCGACCGGCGCCCGGGCAAACTACCTGGGTTTGGAATCCGAGGATCGATACAAGAATCGCGGCGTCAGCGCTTGTGCTGTCTGTGACGGTGCATTGCCTCGCTTCCGGGGAGCGACGTTGGCCGTCGTCGGGGGTGGCGATTCTGCAGTCGAAGAAGCGACTTACTTGGCAAACCTCGATGGTGCAGCAAGGATTTACCTGATTCATCGCCGGGATCAGCTGCGGGCCTCAAAAATCATGCAAGAGCGCGCATTGAACCATCCCAATATCGAAATGGTCTGGAACACTGTCGTGGAAGAAGTCCTGGGAACCGAGGAAAAAGGGGTCACCGGTTTAAGCCTGAAAAGCACGGTTGACGATTCAACTCGTGAGCTAGAAGTCGGTGGCATGTTTGCCGCGATTGGGCACACGCCCAATACAGCGTTTCTCCAAGGCAAACTCGAAATGAACGAAAAAGGTTACATCCAGTGGACTCAACCCTTTCGAACCCACACCAGTGCCAGTGGAGTCTTTGCCGCGGGCGATGTGGCAGACGACTACTACCGACAAGCAATCACCAGTGCCGGAACCGGATGCATGTCTGCACTCGATGCGGAACGTTATTTAGTTGAAAAAGGGATTTAATTCCGGCCGTTTAACGGGTGTTCTCCAAATACAATCCACCCAGAAGCAAGGCCCTTCCCAGGTGGAAGGGCTCAGGCTCTGTCACAATTCATAGGATTATTCCCGTCCAATCTCGCTGATCTTCTTTACAGCCCATTTCCAAAAGATCAAAATCAAGTCACTCTCAACTACACACCTGCCTGAGGAAAAAATGAAAAAACTATTGTTAATTGCATTACTGGGTAGTCTGGTCACCCCTGTCCAGGCGACAGATGAATGGAAATCACTGTTCGACGGTAAAACCCTGAAAGGCTGGGAAGGGAAAAAAGAATTTTGGTCAGTTCAGGACGGAGCCATTACGGGCCAGACGACTAAGGAAAAGCCAACCAAGGGGAATACCTTTATCATTTGGCGCGGTGGCGAAACCGCTGATTTTGAACTGAGAATGAAGTTCAAGATTGTGGGTGGCAATTCAGGAATTCAGTACCGCAGTGAAGAACTGGATAATTTCGTGGTCAAAGGCTACCAAGCTGACATTGATACCGGCGGACACCGATTCATGGGAATCTTGTACGGTGAACGAACCGGGCGAGGTGTGATTGCCGAGCGAACCCAAAAAGTCACGATCGGCAAAGATGGGAAAAAAGTCGTTGACGGCAAAACCTGCGATAATAACGAATTTCTCAAGGCTATTAAAAAGGAAGCCTGGAACGACTATACGATCATTGCCAAAGGAGATCACCTACTCCACATAATCAACGGTTACACAACCGTTGATGTCACTGATCATGAAAAACGAAAAGTCGCCAAGGGAATCCTGGCTCTGCAACTTCATGCGGGACCCCCGATGAAGGTCCAGTTCAAAGAAATCAAAATGAAAATTCTCAAGTAAATAAATTTCCACCAAGTAATACAAGGATAGACGCAGTTTCAACTGGAACTGCGTCTTTTTGTTTAATCCCATTGCACTCATTTCTCTCGATCATCCGCTGTCCCATCACTGGAGAGCCTTTGCAGCCGGCCTCTGCCGATTGGCTACAGGCTCTCAACAGCGAACTCGACAACAAAAACCTGTTTAACGAGCTGGGAACCTTGATCAATGAAAGAATCGAAAATGGCCTAGTGAACCAATCGTTGTCCTACTTTATGATAGTTCGAAATCACGTCCCCAACCTTTTACCCGACCAGATGATCCCGATTGACCATTTGGAGGACCCCGGCCCCAGCTGAAAACGGATTCACTTAAGCAATCAATGAGCAACAAAACAATCTTCAAGCAAATTATTGACCGGGAGATCCCAGCGGAAGTGGTCTACGAAGACGACCTTTGCCTGGCATTTTACGACGTGGCGCCCCAGGCACCGGTGCATGTGCTGGTAATCCCCAAAAAAGAGGTCAAATCCGTCAACGATTTAGTCGACGAAGACCTGCAACTTGCCGGGCATCTGCTGTTAACAATCAAAAAGGTCGCCCAACAACTGGGATTGTCTGACGGGTACCGCGTGATTTCGAATTGCGGTGCCAAGGCCGGACAAACCGTCGACCACCTGCACTTCCACATCTTGGCTGGTCGCGATTTAAATTGGCCACCCGGCTAAATGAACATCGGTCCCTCCCCTAAGCCCGAAAACAAACCATGAAACAGATCGTTCTCAAAGAAATTGAAAATTTCATTTCTCAGGAAATTGATGCCCCCAAACCCAGCGATACCGAAGCTTTGGTCAAGATCAAGAGTATCGGTGTTTGCGGTACTGATCTCCATGCGTTTGTCGGAAGACAACCTTTTTTTGACTATCCTCGTGTGCTCGGCCATGAACTTGGGGTTGAAGTGGTTCAGGCACCGAAAGGCTGCGATCTCCAACCGGGCGACCGGTGTGCGATTGAACCTTACATTGCCTGTGGCCATTGTCATTCGTGCCAACAAAATCGGTCCAATTGTTGCCAGAGTCTCCAAGTCATGGGAGTCCATATTGACGGAGGCATGCAGGAATGGTTTACAGTCGATCCGGGCCGACTGTACAAATCCGACAAACTGTCATTCGATCAGCTTGCACTCGTTGAGACACTGGGAATTGGGGCCAATGCCGTCAAGCGGTCCCAGGTCCAATCCGGACAAAAAGTACTGATTGTGGGCGCCGGGCCCATTGGTTTGGCCGTTCTTCAATTCGCCCTTGCCGAAGGCGCCGACGTGACAGTCCTTGACGTAACCCAAAGTCGTCTCGATTTTGCAGAACAGTTAGGTGGCAAACCCCAAACAAACGTCGGTGAGGAATTGTACGAAGTGGTCTTTGACGCAACCGGAAACAAGGCAGCCATGGAAAAAAGTTTCCACTCGGTCAACTTTGCGGGAAAATTGGTGTTGGTAGGACTCATCCAGGGAGATATTTCATTTCACGATCCCACATTTCACCGCCGCGAAATGACCCTTCTCTCCAGTCGAAACAGCTTCGGTTTATTCCCGGAAATCATCTCGATGATCGAACAAGGCTCCATTGACACCCAACCCTGGATCAACCATCGACTTTCCCTCAACCAGGTGACCTCTGAATTCAAGTCTCTCCGGCAAAGACCCAATCTCATCAAGGCCGTCATTGAAGTGACTTGAAGAACCTCTGATTTCTCTCGTAATTCGCCGTTAGTTTAAGAGGATAATCGGGTTTTTTGCGATTCTGGGTGGTTGACCATCTGGCGATTGCCCTGAGAAATAGACTAAAATTCAGCAGCGATACACTTGACAAATTCTGATTGGCATTTCGTCAGTTGTCCACACGCTTTGTTGATACTGGTTCCAATCATTACTTTCAAACTTTTTTGAGGTAGCAAACATGTCGGAAGAAAATTCATCCGAAGACGCAACAGGGAAGGTCGAAGCGCTAGAACGGGAATATGCCGCATTCAAATCGGCAATGGCAAAAAGTAAAAACACCAGGATAGCAATTCTGGTTGGTGCAATCGCGCTGGTAGCCATCATCGGCTACAACTTTTATTCTCTGGGCCGCAATCTCATGAGTGATGAATACCAGGGCAAAATTTTGAGGCTTGCGCAAGAACGGTGGGAACAGAAAAAAGAGGGCTACATGAAACAGGCCTTGGCCTTGGTCGACACCGCGGCACCTAAATTGAAAGAAGCATTTTATCAACAAATCCAGCAAGACTTGCCGAAATACCAAGCTGCCTTTGGCATGGAACGGGAAGCGTTCACCAAAGCCATTGAAGATGAATTGAGAGCCCAGGTCAAAAAACAATATGAAGGGGCTCTGGCAACCTATAAGGACCGGCTGGCTAAAGAATTTCCAGAACTTGAAACCCAAGATTTAAAGGACCAAGCGCTCCAAGCCATTGGAGAGGCTTATGATCAAATCGTTGAAGATTACTATGTCAAAGGTGTTTCTGAAGGCCTCGAAAAAATCTACGGTTTATGGGATGGATTTCCCAAAAGTCAAGAATCGAAACCGGGCGAAAAACCGGAAGAGGTTCTGATCGGCCTGCTACTGCAATTGGTTTCCATGAAAATGGCCAACTAGTGCAAATCAAATCCTAGTAAGAAAAACTAATCCTCTCAAACCATAAAATATTATCATGAGCAATCCAGAAGAAACCCTGAATAAACTGACTGCTGATCTAACCAAAATGAAATCGGCCATGAACCGCGACTCGACGATTATGTCAGTGGTCTCGGTCGTGGTTTTTGTTGCCCTGCTTGTCTATTTCTACATGGGCTACAGCCAATTCAAACAAATCACCGAGCCCAAGATATTGCTGGATGCGGCGGAAGCCAAGATTTCTGACGCCATCACAACCGTCCGTCAGCAACTGGAAAATGAGGTCGAGCAAAACGCTGACAAGTGGGCTGAACAATTGAGTAATAAGGCAATTGAAACGGTTCCGGGCATGCGAAACAACTTGGAAGCCTTTTTCCGGGTTCCCGTTATCGGTCAAATTGAGGAAAAAATAAAAAGCTCGGTCGACTTGGCTGCGCCAGAATTTGAAAAACTAATCAGTGCTAACAATGAGGTCCTCAAGAAAGCCTTCTCAGATATGGCCGCTGGAAAAGCCGACGGAGCGGAATTGGTGAAGGTGATCGGCGCTGAAGTCAACGCGAGAGCCAAGACCAATGTTCAAGCAGGTGCCAAAGATGCCCTGAACATGATGATGATGCTTGAGACCAAACTGCAAAAATTGAGCGCAAATTCAAACCTTAACGAAGAAGAAAAACTTGAGCGAATGATCCTGACACAGCTCAGGATGATTCAAAGCAATCAAATCGACTAGCGGTTTTTTTCGTCCATATAAAAAGTTAACAGCGGCCCCAATTGGGGCCGTTTTTTTCACCGGTGAACCAAACGGTCAATCAATAACCGTGCTGGGTTTCTGAACGCCGCTGGCAAGGACAACCAGTGTGGCCGATCAGTGCCATCCTCTCAATGGATGTACTGGTCAATGGACTGACGGATCTGGGAGAAGATCCAGTCTCGTTTCTGATCGTCATGCTCAAGGAGCGTGCCCCGGAACCCCGGCACATCGCAGTTGAATCCCGTGAGGGGGACTACCACAATCCCGGTAGCACCCATCAGGTAATAAACGAAGCGTTTATCGGGGGGGACATCTATTACCTTGGATTCAATGAGCCGTCGCACCTCATCATTTTCAATTTCGAGGGTTTGGGAACAGTTCAACACTCCCGGGTTGAACATCACAGTGTAGTAAAAGGCACCGCCGGGTTTATTGACGACCACGCCATCTAAACCAGCAAACGTTTTTTCGACCTCTTGGGCTCGTTGCGAATACAGGTTTTGTTTCTCTAGGAGGTGTACCGGGTACCTCTCATCTCCCATCACACTGGGGATCGATAGTTGGGGAATGGTGGTCGACGAAACTTCAAGCCGCTTGGCCGCCAATAGGCTGTCCGTATAGGCGGCAAAATTGGCATCTTTTTCCTTGTTGAGTATCTCAATCCAACCACACCTTCCCCCTGGCCAAGGATATTCTTTTGAAATCCCCTTCATGGAAATCGCCGGAGTGTCTCCAATCCATTGACTCAGGTGGTACGGTTTTGAACCATTGAAGATAAGGTTCACGTAAATCTCATCGGCAATCACAAACAGGTCAAACTCTCTGGCAATGGCCGCAAACTCTTCAAGGATTTCCGGAGGGTAGACCGTGCCCGTCGGATTATCGGGGGAAAGCAGGGCAATCCCGGCAATAGAATCGTTGTATTTTACTTTTTGCCTCACTTCGTTCATGTCCGGCATCCAGCCATTGTTGGGATCCAGCCGGTAAGTGAAATGGTCGTACCCCGAATGAGCCGCTTCTGCCGACGAGTGCGTGCTATAGGCGGGTGAAGGGCCCAAGACCCGGGCCTCGCGGCGCAACAACGCGTAGACTCTGGCCACGGCATCGCCCAGGCCGTTGTAAAAATTGATTTCACCCGGGGTAATCTGAACTCCCCCTCGAGCGTTGACTTGCTCCACCAGGAACTCCCGCGTTTCCATCACACCTGCGCTGTTACAGTAGGCCCAAGACTTTGGATCAGCCACGATGTCGCCAACTTTTTCCCGGATCCATTCAGGAGGAGAATCCCCTTTTTGAATCGGGTCACCGATATTTTCCCACGTGATGGCCACGCC
>JAZABE010000393.1:0-2422 GCA_036137535.1 Planctomycetota bacterium
ATCGGCGGCAAGTCGAAAGCAAACAAACGACTGGCATTGCTGAACGGAATCGACGCAGAATTCCGACGGAAATTCAATGACAAGGGTGTCAATGCCTACAATGGCTTCTATGACGATGCCCTTGCATTGATGAAGAGCAAGGAATTGAAAGCTTTCGATCTGTCGAGCGAGTCTGAAGAACAGCGCGCAGCCTATGGTGATAACTCATTCGGTCAGGGGTGCCTGCTCGCTCGCCGGTTGGTTGATTCCGGTGTCCGTTTCGTTGAGGTGAAGCACGACGGTTGGGATCATCACAAAGCGCTTGCTGATGAAATGAGTGACGTAGCGCCGGTTTTTGATCAGGCGTTCGCGACACTGATCACTGATCTCCAGCAGCGCGGAATGCTGGACTCAACTCTGGTCGTCGTCGCGACGGAATTCGGTCGTAAGCCTCAGTTTGACGGAGATGGACGCGGTCATCATCCCGTGTGTTTCTCAACAGTCCTTGCCGGTGGAGGTGTCAAGGCGGGGTTTGCTTATGGGCGAAGCGATGACCGTGGGTTTTATGTTGAGGACAGGGCTGTTTCGGTTGGGGCGTTTCATGCCAGCGTTGCGTTCGCTGCGGGGATGGCGATTGAAAATCCAGCGACATCACCTTCGGGACGACCGATGACGGTCGGTGATGGCGAAAAGCCAGTGATGGAATTGTTCGCATGACGGGCCAAGATTTGTCAAATGTTGGACAGTAGAACTACCCCCGGATGGTCCAATTCGGACGACCGATATTTTTCGAGTCCATGATTCCTGCTATGCTTGGGAAACGACACAAGCGATGACGTGAACAGGAGAGCCAGGTGAAACCGTTTGATTTATCACGACGAGGATTGCTGGCTGCAGCCAGCGGGGCGGCAATTACCGGTATTGGGTGGCCTGTTGAGCTGGGTGCCCAGCAAAATAGCCAACAGGAAAAGGACCTGGTTTTCCGGTCTTCCGATCCTCGTAACGCGGAGCCGGAATTGTCTAAACTGGTCCAGTCGTGGATCACGCCGACCAAGCATTTTTACGTGCGATCGCATGCGCCCAGTCCCAAGATCGACGCCAAACGCTATATGCTGACGATTGAAGGGCTTGTGCGAAAGTCATTGACGTTAAGTCTTGGTGAGTTGCAGCGGATGCCACGGTACCAGGTGACGGCAACCCTAACTTGCGCGGGCAACCGGCGAGCTGAATTCAATGAAGAAGGAAAAGTAGGGGGCGTTCAATGGGGCGCGGGTGCAATCGGTAATGCCAACTGGTCGGGGATTTCTTTGGCCGACGTTTTGAAGCAAGCAGAAATCCTTGAAAGTGCCAAGCATGTCTGGTTTGAGGGGCAGGATGAAATCAAACGGAAAGAAGGTGTGATCCCATTTGGGGGCTCGGTTCCCATTGAGAAAGCGATGCTCAGTGGTCGAATTCCCGGGACGCTCCTGGCGGATCAAATGAATGGGGAGGAATTGACTGCCGATCATGGTTACCCGTTAAGGACAGTTGTGCCCGGGTACATCGGCGCGCGCAGTGTTAAATGGTTGGGAAAGATCATCGTCAGTGACAAGCCTTCTCCCAATCATTACCTTGCCACCGCTTACAAAATTGTCAAAAAAACCGATCCGATCGACTGGACGGAATCGGGTCCGATCTACCGGTACCCAATCAATGGAGCGATTGCGACACCCAAGGCTCAAGTCCGAGTTCCTGCCGGGTTGATCAACGTTTCCGGTTACGTTTTGCCGACGGGTCGGCCGGGTGCCCAGGCTCAGAGTGTCCAGATTTCATCGGACAACGGTGCAAGTTGGCAAGCAACGACGTTGGTGGGGAAGGTTTCTGATTATTGTTGGCAACTTTGGGAAGGCAAGGTTAAAGTGACTCCCCAAACCGAAAAGCTGTTGCTCAGGGCGTTTGACAGTTCAGGCGGTTTTATGCCACAACGGGTTCCCTGGAATGCCAAAGGGTACTTGCAGAACTCTTGGTTTCAGCTTCCGCTGGACGTTTCTTAAACCGTGATGTCGCTTAAATTATGAAGTGATTCCTGGCTGCATTGCCTGGCTTTTGAGCAGTGAAGCGATCTCCGCTAATTCTCGCCGTCGCCGTGGGATGAATACGGGGTTGCAATCGCTAGTTTTGGGTTGATCATGCAGCGGGAACAGGTTTCCTGATACGTTATAGGCATTAAAACGATGCGAAAGATTCCATGTACCGATTGTTGATTTTAATTGCTTTGCTTCCAGTGAGCGTTTTGTGTGGTTGTCCCTCAATAATGACGTCCGGTTTCAAAATCGAACCCGAACAAGTAACAGCAATTTCGGCTTCAATTTTGAACCATCCCGGGTCCGGGCCTAACATCGAAGAATTCGAGTTGCCGATATCTTTTCACAAGGATTTGCTGGACTTGCTGAATGGTGCCATG
>JAZABE010000394.1:0-9832 GCA_036137535.1 Planctomycetota bacterium
TGATCTGCAGCAGGACTATTTTGCACGGCACATT
This sequence comes from Planctomycetota bacterium, assembly GCA_036137535.1. Classification (GTDB taxonomy): domain Bacteria; phylum Planctomycetota; class Planctomycetia; order Pirellulales; family Pirellulaceae; genus JABAAE01. Next base: position 35 of record JAZABE010000394.1, read on the forward strand.
GAGCTTGCGTTCGAAACTCAAAAGCCATTCATTGTTCACATGCGAGATTGCGAACAAGACATTCTAGATTCGCTTTCCGCATCGAAACACCAACCCCCGTTTCAAGGCATCATGCATTCGTATACAGGTACCCGGGAAACGGCAGTTGCCTGCCTGAAACTTGGTTTGCATATCAGTTTTGCAGGAATGCTCACCTACAAAAAATCTGAAGAGTTGCGTGCCGTTGCGGCATCAATTCCAATGGACCGGTTATTGCTCGAAACCGACAGTCCCTACCTTTCACCACATCCAAAAAGAAATCATCGCCCTAACGAACCTTCACTGATGATCCACACCGCTGAATGCCTGGCAGAGCAAAAAAATGTTTCACTTCCTGAAATAGCAGGCTACACAACTCAAAATGCACTGAAACTTTTCAATATTTAATCGTATCCCAGTAGGAGAAACCATGGTCAAGACTGCGAGCACAATGCTGGAGCTGGGCACCCCTGCCCTGCCTTTTTCGTTAAAATCCACTAGCGGCTCTACCGTTTCCCTTGAAGATTTCCCAGACTCAAAGGGACTTTTAGTGATCTTCATGTGCAACCATTGCCCCTTTGTCATCCATGTTGCTCAGCAACTGGCACAAATTGGCAAAGAATACCAGGAAAAAGGTCTGGCAATCGTTGGGATTAATTCCAATGACACAGAACAATACCCTGATGATTCTTTTGATGCCATGATTGAGGAAGTCGATCAACAAGGGTATACGTTTCCTTATTTGTTCGATGAAACCCAAGAAACCGCAAAAGCGTACCGTGCAGCATGCACACCAGACTTCTTCCTGTTTGATGACAAAATGAATCTCTTTTATCGGGGACAACTAGACAGCAGTCGGCCTCAATCGGGCATCCCGGTGACGGGTACTGACCTGCGGAAAGCAATGGATGCGGTCCTTGCAGGACATTCCATTGAGACCGAACAGGTTCCCAGCATCGGTTGCAACATCAAGTGGAAGCCGGGCAACGAACCAGATTATTTTAAACCGTCTGGGATTGGCAGTTAACGGGTTTTACGCCCAGTAAGCGACCATAAACCACGCCCAACATCTGACGTTTCAAAATTAGCGTCTAGCTCAAACCGTTAAGCACTTGGTTAAACTCTTCTGGGTTTTCAATCGGTGTCAAATGGCCTGCATTTGACACCACGTGAAGCTCTGCCCCTTCAATTCCAGCTGCCATGCCGCTCATTTCGGTCACAGGGGTAATGGCATCTCCTTCACCGGCAATCAACGTTACCGGTAAATCAATGCTGTGGAGCAATGGAGCAAAATTTCTCCTGTTGGCCATTGCAATCTGTGTCTGAGCAATTGACTCTGCCCGAAGTCCCTCAAAGAGACCGTCCAATCCGGTTACCCGCACTTTGCCGGCATTCGGTTTAGCCAGCAAGCGGGGCAACATTGTGGGTTTCACAAAACCAGTGCCTTCTCGCCGGACACGTTCGGCCATCAATCTCCTGCCACGCGCAGTGGCCTGATCATCGATCGAAGCTCGCGTATTACACAACACGATTTTCGAAATCAATTCAGGGTACTTGGAAAGCAACTCAAAACCGACATAGCCACCCAAGGACAAGCCACAATAAATCAAAGACTCGATTTTCAGAAATTGGGTCGCTCTTGCCAAATCATCTGCAAAATCCCGGATCTCCCAACCACTTTCCAAATCGGAACTCTGTCCAAACCCACGAAGATCAGGTATCACAAGATCAAATCGATCCGCCAAACCATCGACCTGGTTCCACCACATTCCTGACGAAAAAGGAAAACCATGAACCAGCATTAAAGCAGGACCCGATCCCACTCTTTTGACATGGATCTCACCCGCAGCTTTGCTTCCACGAGGGGCAAGATTGATTTTTATTTCAGACATTCTGGGCGACTCAACATTTGAATTGAGTCAAAGTTTCAATCAGCTTCAAGTCCTGTGCCGGCAGAATTGTGCGGAGATCCAGGTAATAAAAGTCGTTTTGAATCCGCCCAAAAACCGGCAGATCCGATCTCCGCAATCCATCAGACAGCTGTTGAGCCGAAAGGGTATTGGGTTTTATTCTCAGGCAAAGGGTTGGCACCGATTGAGTCGGAATTGTCCCTCCGCCAAGCATTGATTTCTCTTCACAAGATTCAACCGAATCGATCCATTCCAGTCCTTTGATTCTCGGCAGCAACCTCTCCACACGGTTTTCCAGGTTGCCAATGCTGGCAGACAGCATTTGCAGCAACGGAACACGATTTTCAGCTGTTTCGCTGTTACGGTACAAACGCAGCGTCGCTGCCAAGCCCGCCAGGGTCATTTTATCCACCCGCATTGCACGCATCATTGGATGTGCGTTAATCAGGTCCACATATTTCTTCTTTCCGACAATGACGCCACACTGCGGTCCGCCAATTAACTTGTCACCACTGAACAATACTAAATCGGCACCTGCGGCAATACTATGCCGGATCATTGGTTCATCATTCAATCCATATTTCGAAAAATCAATCAACGCTCCACTGCCTACGTCATCAATTACAGGAATTCCTTTTTGCTGCCCGATCAAAGCAAGCTCTGAAACCGAAGCCGATTCTGTAAAACCACAAATCACGTAATTACTGCTGTGGACTTTCATCAGTGCAGCGGTTTCTTGTCCAACGGCCAAATCGTAATCGACTGCGTTGGTTTTGTTGGTCGTTCCGACCTCCTTGAGTATTGCACCGCTAGAACTCATCACATCCGGTAACCTGAAACTTCCACCGATTTCGATCAGTTCCCCGCGAGAAACAACAACTTCTTTGCCTGCCGCAATCGCCGCGAGTGTCAGTACAGTGGCTGCAGCATTGTTGTTAGTGATCGCAGCGGATTCGGCACCGGTCAGTTCACAAAGCAACTTGGAAACCGCGTCGATTCGGTGGGACCGCTTCCCGGTTTCCAGACTAACTTCAACACTGGCATAGCCACGGGAAATCTCGGCAATTGCATCAATTGCTTCCTCGGCCATTGGAGCCCTGCCCAACCCCGTATGCAAAATAACACCCGTACCGTTAATCACGGGTTGCAGTGGAGGATTGTCCTGCGTTGAAATCCAACTCGCGATAGAACTAGCCATCTCGCCGGGTGTGGGAACACTATAGGCGACTGATGTATCTTTGATTTTACTGCGCACGTCATCGAGAAATGAACGCACGTTATCAGCCACGACATTATGGCTCACCGAATCCACGACTTTTTTGAGTACGGGAGTATCCAGCAAATCATTGACCGACGGAAGGTTTCTAAATGGATTTTCCACGAATTCAATTCCCTTGATTGCAAAGCAGTTGAAGCCGCAAAGGCTGGCTCAACCGATCTTCATTATACAATTGAACGAACGCCGGGCGATGGTAGAAAAACTCGTTCTGGACAATCGGGCAGAATTCAAAACCCCAAGGATTTGGAAGTATCGGCCCCAAAGAAGTCCGGATGCCGCTATACATCAAGCCGCTATACATCGTAGTAAAGGCAAAATTCGTAAGGATGAGGCCGCACGTCCACGGACTGGGCTTCCTCTCTTCGTTTGGTCTGGATCCAGGTTGAAATCAATTCTTCCGTAAAGACATCTCCTTTCATCAAAAAACCACAATCCCTTTCCAGCGATACAAGTGCCTGTTCGAGGCTGGATGGGGTCTTGCGAATCGATTCAAGCTGTCCCTGCCCCAAATCGTAAATATTGCAATCGAGCGGATCGCCAGGTTCCATCTTGTTCTGAATTCCGTCAATTGCAGCCATCAATATCGCGGCAAATCCAAGGTAAGGATTGCAACTGGGATCAGGAAACCGAATTTCAACCCGCTTGGACTGGGGATGCGAGTTGTACATTGGAATCCGACAAGCGGCAGATCGATTTCGTTTGGAATACGCCAGATGGACGGGAGCCTCAAATCCCGGGACAAGTCTTTTGTAGCTGTTGGTCGTAGGATTGGTAAATGCTGCAATGGCGTTGGCGTGATTAAGAATGCCACCAATCGCAAACAAAGCCACATCGCTTAGTCCTGCATAGTTTGATCCTGAAAACAACGGTTCACCATTTTTCCAGAGTGAAAAATGGACATGCATGCCTGAGCCATTATCGCCGTAAAGAGGTTTTGGCATAAATGTCACGGTTTTACCAAGTCTCCTTGCGACATTTTTGATGACATATTTGTACTTCATCAGGTTGTCGGCCATCGAAACAAGATCACCATACTTAATATCGATTTCTGATTGGCCCCCAGTCCCAACTTCATGATGGTGACATTCAACTTCGATTCCACAATCAATTAACGATTGCATCATCTCATTACGAACATCCATTAACTGGTCGACGGGGGGAGCCGGAAAGTAACCCGACTGGTAACGGATTTTGTTTCCCAGATTCGGTGACTCTTCCTTTCCCCGGTTCCATTGCCCCTCATGGCTATCCAAGAAGTAAAACCCTGAATTTGATTTTTGATCAAACCGAACATCGTCAAAAACGTAAAATTCTGCCTCAGGACCAAAAAAAGCTGTCTCGGCAACACCCGTTTGATTCAAAAACGCAGCTGCCTTGTTAGCCACAAAACGGGGGTCCAGTGCATAAGAGTCCAAGTTAATTGGATCCATGATTTCACAGATCATGTTTAAAGTCGTAAGACCCGCAAACGGATCGATGAAAGCTGTTTCCTCTTTTGGAACCATCACAAGGTCACTTTCCTCAATCGATTGCCAGCCCCTGAGGCTCGATCCATCAAACCCAAGTCCTTCTGAAAAAACGTCTTCACTGAAACTCGATGTTGGAACGGTTGTGTGTTGCCAGGTTCCAAACAAGTCACAGAATTTCAGGTCAACCGCTTTCACATCTTTTTCGCGGCAAAGCGCGAGCACTTCTTTGGGGGTCATGCTATGTCCTTTCGAAAAAAAAATGGGCAACTCGAACACGAGAGCCCATTCATTATTTCAGGTTTTCAGAAAAGGTTAACCGTTAACGGTTGCCAAAATCCTAGAAACCACTCGATAAGGATCCATGTTGGATGCTGGACGTCGGTCTTCGAGGTAGCCCTTCCAACCATTTTGCACCGTTCCAACCGGAATCCGAATTGATGAACCGCGGTCACTAACACCGTAGCTAAATTTTTCGATGGATTGGGTTTCATGAAGGCCTGTCAACCGCTGATCGTTGTCCGAACCATAACTTTCAATGTGAGCAGCATGTTCTGCACCAAACTTTTCACAGATGGCTCGAATCATCTCTTCGCCACCCTGATCGCGGATCGCAGTGTTTGAAAAGTTAGTATGACATCCACTTCCATTCCAGTCACCCTTGATGGGTTTCGGGTGCAGGGATATAGAAACATTGTATTTTTCGCCCGTGCGGTAGAGCAAATACCGGCTAAGCCAAAGATCGTCAGCTGCTGCCTTGGCACCAACACCTAACAACTGATACTCCCATTGCCCTTTCATGACCTCGGCATTGATCCCCGTGATACTCAACCCCGCCTCAAGGCAGGTGTCGAGGTGGTCTTCGACAATATGGCGACCGACGGCGTTTTCCGCGCCCACAGAACAATAATAAGGTCCTTGAGGCCCTGGGTAACCACCTTGAGGAAAACCCAGTGGAAGACTGTTTTCCATGATGGTGTATTCCTGTTCGAACCCGAACCAAAAATCGTCATCATCTTCAAAAACACCTCGGGTGTTCGAAGGATGAACCGATCCATCTGCGGCAAGAACTTCGGTCATTACCAAGAAAGCATTTTCACGATCTGGGTCTCTAACCATTCGAACCGGTTTCAACAAGCAGTCAGAAGAACCACCTTCTGCCTGCTCGGTGGAACTGCCATCAAATGACCATTCTGGGCAATCAGAAACATCGCCAGGCTCATCGCTGACAATCTTAGTCTTACTACGCAAGCTGGGCTCCGGCACGTAGCCATCGAGCCAAATGTATTCAAGTTTGTAGGCCATTTAGTATTCTTCCTCGATTAATGCGTTTCAAAAATTGACGCCGCCTACGTCAAAACAGAACGCATATTTTTACGTACAAGTGATAGCAATTTCAAGCTACCACTCAATATTCGGCAAAGAGTTTTGGAAAAATTTCCCATCCCGAGGGGAGTCTATCTGTAATTTCAGGGGGAAGCCCCTTTGATGACCTGCCGTCAACTTCGCGCCAACAAACGACCTCTTCAAAAGCTCAAAACCGCATTTCAGGTGCAAAATCCCCCATTGGACCAAATGAGATGCAATTCGATGCCGCAATTCCCTAGTAACAACTGACCAACTTCATGGTGATCCAATACAAGCGGGATCGATTCCAAGAAAATTCGCTAAATCCGGCGAGTTAACGAAAATGGCTCCAAAATGCTATCAACCAAGACGGTTAAACCTTACCGGATATAGTGATTAATCTGCATTCGCAATAATCTCCAAATGTTTTGCCAATTCCGTGTCGATTTCAAAGGGCGTGGATATTTAGCTCCGGATGGGCTTTTGGTATCCCCGCCATTCAGGCAAAAAAAGTAAGAAGGGAGTTACTATGAAAATTAAAGGATTCAAGACATTTGCCGCACTTCTTGCCGCATTGTTTGGAATTACCGCCTCAGACGTTTTGGGGCAGTCAGGTCAACAGTACCTGATTTCTGATCAGACCGAAATTCAGCAGGCCAAGGCTAATCCAACCCCAAACGCTACGGTTGGGACCCAGGACGATGCTGCCACTGACGCCGCAGTTGCAGATGCAACGGCTGACAGTGGCAATGTTTTAGAGCTTGGTGGCTGGCTTCAGGGTGGTTACCACAGTTACAACACCGGAATGTTTAACAACCGGGACAGTGAATTCAATCTGCATCAAGCTTATTTCTATGCCGAAAAAGCTGCCAATGCTGATAATGGATTAGGACTTGGTTTCCGCATGGATTACGTTTACGGCATCGACGCCCAGGACACCCAAGCGTTCTTTGGACCCGCAAGTTCATGGGACAACACTTGGGATAACGGGGCGTATGGTCACGCACTACCTCAGCTTTATGCGGAAATGGCTTGGGGAGATCTGAATGTGAAGGTTGGTAAATTCTATACCATCATGGGATACGAAACTGTTACCGCACCGGACAATTTCTTCTATTCGCACGCTTTCACTATGTTCAACAGTGAGCCTTTCACCCATACCGGTGTCCTCGGCGAATTCGACATGGGAGATGTCACACTCTTCGGTGGCTACACCATGGGCTGGGATTCGGGATTTGACACCAGCATCGGCGATGGAAGTAATTTCCTCGGTGGTGGATCACTCGCTTTTGGCGATGGTGCAACCATCACTCACACCATGACCGTTGGTCGACTCGGTGCGGGATCTACCCAGGACGGCTACTCGCACAGCTTTGTTGCGGATATGCACCTGACCGATGGACTCAATTTTGTCATTCAGTCGGATTATGTTGATAACCCTAATATCAATGAATCGTACGGTGTGAACACCTACTTGACGCTTGATCTCAATGAGCAAGTCTCGATAGGAACCCGTATGGAATGGTGGAACACCCACGTTACTGGTGCCAGAACCGGATCTTCTGATCTGTATGCCATCACTCACGGTGTTAACATCAAACTTGCGGATAACTTGATCATTCGACCTGAAGCTCGATGGAACAAGGACGATGATGGTATCCTGATCAATGGAAACCACAACAATCGTTACGGATTCGGCATGGATATGATTATGACTTACTAGGTCCAGCCGGACTTCCTTCTGAATAGCTTCTAAGCACCTCCGGTTTTCGGAGGTGCTTTTTTCTTTTCTTGTTCTTTAATGTTATCGCGAACCCTAGCAGGACTCGCCGGCTTCTGCTTTTCTGCCTGATGTTTGTGCAGCTCCAGCCGAACTTGCTAGCAGCCGGAAATCAAACTCAAAAATCCCTAATTAATTAAATTGCAGTTAAGGCAATTTATCTTCCCTAAATAATGTTTTGGGTTTTTCGCAATTTCTTAGGCACTGTACTGCTGATCGAGCCAAACCTGACACCAACGTTCCGGCATAGGTTTTGCTTAGTTAACTTTCCCAGTTTTTTATTACTTCTTCTGGGATGGAACGATGATTCACTCTGTTATTCATGCAAAGAAAAAGATTTTCTTGCTACTGCTACTTATTTTTACATTGGCCTCCCCGTCATTGCGGGAGGGTTTTGCAGAAGGGGCCACTCCGGCGGCAGTCCCCCAGGACGAACGGCCAGAAGCCGTGCAATATGCTGAATCCAAAGGCGTTGCGACCGTCACTTATGACGAGGAGAACACTTATACGATCAACACCTTGATCATGTTTGTTTGTGCCATTCTCGTGATTTTTATGCATGCTGGATTTGCCATGCTAGAGTCAGGGTTAAATTCATCAAAAAACACCATCAATATTCTGTTTAAGAACTTGATGACTTTGTCGGTCGGAATCCTGCTCTATTTTTTCATTGGCTTTGGACTAATGTACCCCGGTGGAGATTATGAAGGTAAATGGTTTGGCTTTGGCGGATCCGGGGTCTCCAATGACCTGGAGGCACTCGATCAAACAGCAATCGACGCAGCATTAGCAGGAGATGCCGCCCAAGATTTACGAATTATCGGTGACGATAAAGACGCTTACGTGATCAGTGCTCTAGGTGATTATAACTCTTCGGCAGATTTTCTCTTCCAGGTAGCCTTTGCCGCAACTGCAGCAACGATTGTTTCAGGAGCAGTCGCCGGACGGATGCAATTTCGGTCCTATCTCATTTTTAGTGCCGTCATTACTGGAATCGTCTACCCGGTTTCCGGGATGTGGAAATGGGGAGCGGGCTGGATGGATGCCAACCACTTCCAAGACTTTGCGGGTTCGATCCTAGTGCATGCCGTGGGTGGTTTTTCAGGACTGGCAGCAGCCATGATCTTGGGCGCCAGAATTGGCAGATTTAATAACGAAGGAAAATCGACTCCGATTCCAGGTCACAATATTACTTTTGCAGCATTGGGGGTCTTTATCCTCTGGGTCGGTTGGTATGGGTTCAACCCAGGCAGCCAATTAACCTATTCAGGTGTGTCCAATGCCGGTGCAACTTTAACGATCGCAGTCACCACCTCCCTATCGGCGGCAGCCGGCGCTATTGTGGCCATGTCCGTAGCCTGGGGGCTGTTTGGAAAGCCTGACGTCACAATGGCGCTGAACGGGGCATTAGCAGGCTTGGTAAGCATCACCGCAAACTGTGACCGCGTCACTAACCTGGAGGCCATTCTGATCGGTGCAATTGGTGGGATTCTAGTGGTCCTGGGAATCATTGCCCTGGAAAAAATCAAAGTTGACGATCCAGTTGGTGCCTGGCCAGTTCACGGGCTTTGCGGCCTGTGGGGTGGAATCGCGACTGGTGTTTTCGGAGACATCCCTGCCGATGGCATGTCTCGCTTTGAGTTTATCTGGGTTCAAACGTATTGCAGCCTGATCATCATTGCTTGGGCTTTCGTGACCATGTTTCTCCTGTTCAGCATATTGAAATCGACCAACCTCCTGCGTGTGTCCAAAGAGGAAGAAACGTCCGGCTTGGATATTACCGAACACGGAATGCACGCCTACGAAACTTAGAATGCCTCCAGAAGGAACCCCTTTGGGCTCGGTTGGAACCCTAGGTTTTAACCGAGTCGGGGGGGGATCCAAGCGAAAAGGTTGAGGAGCCCCTTTTGACTCGGTTAGAACTCTGGTTCTAACCGAGTCAAAGGTTTTCAATAGAGAAATTGGCTGCGGTGAAAACCGTGCCAAACCTGGCAATGC
>JAZABE010000395.1:0-2952 GCA_036137535.1 Planctomycetota bacterium
TACGTGGTCATTGCACCGGATTACCCATCTTTTGGCGATCTGCAGGACCACCAGTTTGCCGAAGACGAGTTTGAATCGGGTACCCTGCAGGGAATTGTGAACCACATGCGGTGTGTGGATTACTTGCAAACTCTCGATTTCGTTGATCCCCGTAAGATTGGAGTGATCGGCCATTCACTGGGCGGACATAACGCGATTTTCGTTGCCGCTTTCGATCCACGGCTCAAGGCGGTGGTCACCAGCTGTGGCTGGACACCGTTTCACGATTATTACCAAGGGAAAATCGACGGGTGGACCAGCCAACGTTACATGCCACTGCTCAAGAGCCGGTTTGGCCTCGATCCCGATCAGGTCCCCTTTGATTTCTACGAACTGGTCGCCGCCCTGGCTCCCCGTCCGTTTTTCACCAATTCCCCCCTGCTTGATTCGAATTTTGAAGTGGCCGGGGTCAAGAAAGCCATCCCCAAGATTAAACAGATCTATTCGCTTTTTTCAGCCGCCAACCAGGTGCAGGCGGTTTATCCAAAATGCCGGCACGATTTCCCATCTGAGATTCGCACCGAATCTTACAGGTTTCTCGATAAAGCCCTGGAACACGTTGCCCGGGAAGAAATCGGGTTTGGCGGCGAACTGCCGCGGATTGAACCACTGGAGCCCCAAGAAGCCATCAAGTCGTTTAACCAGATCGAAATTTCACTGGCTGCGCATGAACCAGTTGTCCACGATCCGATCGCCATGGCTTTCGATGAACACCGACGATTATTTGTCGTTGAAATGAAAGATTACTCGGAGCAAGAAAAAGATTTCCTAGGACGGATCCGACTCCTGGTTGACGAGGACCAGGATGGAATTTACGAAAAAAGCACCTTGTATGCTGATCAACTTTCCTGGCCCACTGCCATTATCTGCTATGACGGCGGCGTCTTCGTAGGAGCCGCACCTGATCTTTGGTTTTTTAAGGACACCGATCAAGACGGAAAAGCCGATATCCGCAGGAAAGTGTTCAGCGGGTTTGGGCGGGGCAATGTCCAGGGATTGATGAATAGCCTGCGTTGGGGACTCGACAACCGAATCCATGGTGTGGCCAGCAACTCGGGTGGAAATGTTTTCCGAGTTGGTGATCCCCTTCGAATCGTTTCGAATTTACGTGGAAAAGATTTCTCGTTTGATCCCAAAACGCTCGACCTGCGGCGTGAAACGGGAGGTGCCCAACACGGAATGTGTTTCGATGATACAGGCACCAAGTTTGTTTGTTCCAATAGTGACCACGCTCAGGTCGTATTGTACGACGATCGGTACCTTGCTCGAAATCCATACCATCGTGGCATACGGGCGCGCCAAAGCATTGCCGTCGACGGAGGGCAAGCGCCGGTCTTTCGAACCAGCCCGGTTGAACCCTGGCGAATTGTTAGAACCCGCCTCAGAGTCGCAGGTCGCGTTCCCGGTCCCGTTGAGGGAGGTGGAACTGCTGCCGGATATTTTACCGGGTCAACTGGGATTACGATTTACCGGGGAGATGCCGGGGCAGTGGACAAAGGCGTTGCCATCATTGGTGACGTCGGCAGTAACATTGTTCACCAAAAAAAAATCAATCGAACGGGATTAGACATTACTGCTACTCGAATTGACAAAAATTCGGAATTGGTCACCTCGACCGATAACTGGTTTCGACCGGTTCAGTTTGGAAATGCTCCTGACGGATGCCTCTATATCCTGGACATGTATCGGGAAGTCATTGAGCACCCCAAGAGCTTACCACCAATGATCAAGAAACATCTTGATTTAACCTTTGGGCGGGACCGGGGCCGAATCTACCGGCTGGGAAAACCCAAGCTGAATCGCAAACAAGAAATCGAACCCGAAACAATGTCCAGTCTTACACTGGTGCAGTTCCTGGATCACCCCAACAGCTGGCACCGAGAAACAGCAGCTCGCTTGATTTACCAAAAACAGGATGCGAGCTGCGTTCCCCGCTTGCAGACGGTGATCCGTGGTGAATTCAGCCCCCTGGGGCGATTGCATGCATTGTATGCCTTGTCTGGACTCCAAAAACTCACGCTTGAGGATTTGCAGGTCGCCAGTAAAGATACCGATAGCCATATCCGGCGGCATGCGATTCTATTGGCTGAACAATCCAATCCCCAATGGCTTTTGCAGCCTCCAATTCGAAATCTCGACAACGATCCAAGCTCACGGGTTCGTCTGCAAATGGCTTTTTCAATCGGTGAAGTCAGTCCATTGCAACGAAAACCGGTGATTTGGCGATTGATGCAAAACTCCCCTAACCATCCCCTCATGGTGACTGCGATCATGAGTTCTGCCAACGGAATCCAATCCGAAATTTTGGCCGAACTGGCAAATACCAAGTCTTTAAAAGACACTGCAGTTGGTCAGGCTTTCGTAAAAAACCTGGTTGATCAAATCTCTAAACGAAATACCCAGTCGGATTTCAAACATCTCACCAGCACCCTCTTGGATTTGATTCGCCAGAGAAAAGATGAAACGGCGATGCAACTAACTCTGACCATGTGTTCGGCAAATGCACAGCTGAAAACCAAGCTCCTGAAAGCAGCAAATCTTAAGGAATTCTTTAAGTCAAAACTCAAAACGGCGCTGGGTGTGGCTGTTGATCCGACAGCAAAACCAAGCCACCGAATCCGTGCAATCCAGTTATTGAGCCTCACAGACCTAGAAAATGTTACTGCTTCCCTGTTGAAACTAATCACCGTCGAACAACCCGTCGCCATCCAACTGGCGGCATTAGAGACCCTCGGCGACATGAAAAAAAACAATATCGGCATCACTCTCATTCAACGAAGAAATCGCGTCGGTAAAGAAGCAGCAAACAAGATTACTGAACTGTTGTTATCTCGCACGGAGTGGACCCGGCTGTTTCTCGAACAAGCCAAGGCCAGCGATTTGCCCCCCGGTCAATTACAAGTCCTGGAAAAA
>JAZABE010000396.1:0-2676 GCA_036137535.1 Planctomycetota bacterium
GTTGAGTCCGTTTTCGACAGCACCAGCGATAAACGTTTCGTAGTTCTGCGCAATGATTGTTTCTTTCTTTTTCGAAATCGCCTTGATGCAGGTGTAGGCTTTTGCCAGGGGAATATTTCCCAGTCGATTCAAGATACGCATGACCTGTTCCTGATAGACCATGACTCCGTTGGTTTCCGTCAGGATTTCCTTGAGGACCGGGTGGCCGTAATTTGGTTCTTGACGGCCGTGCTTGACTTCGATATAGGTTTGGACCATTCCGCCTTCAAGCGGTCCGGGGCGATAGAGGGCAGCGGTGGCTATAATGTCATTGAAATGGTCGGGCTTCATTTTTTGCAACAAGTCGCGGATACCGCCACTTTCCAGTTGGAAAACACCTTTTGTTTCTCCTCGTTGCAGCAACGCGAATGTTTCTTTGTCATCAAGTGGAAACTCGTGGGGGTCGATTTTTTCCCCGGTGGTTTGCTCAATCATCTCGATTGCCTTGGAAAGGACCGTCAGGTTTTTCAAACCGAGCATGTCCATTTTGAGCAACCCGGCAGATTCGACGTCGTTCATCGACCATTGCGTAATGATGTCGTCTTTGCCGCTAACCCTACCGAGTGGAACGTATTCCGTCAGGGGGCGATCACCGATCACCACCGCGGCAGCATGGGTGCCAATGTTGCGAGCTAACCCTTCGATCTTTCTGGCTAAATCAAGTAACTCCTGGATTTCAGGATCATTTTGATAGGTGCTGGAAAGCTCTGCACTTTTTTCGATGGCATCGTCCAGCGAAATCCCCAGTTCGTCGGGGACCATTGCGGTAATTTGGTTAACCCGGGCTAAGGGAATCCCCAGTGTCCGGCCGACGTCCTTGATTGCCGCGCGTGTGGCTAATGTCCCAAAGGTTCCGATTTGGGCGACAGAGGCTTCACCGTATTTTTCCTTGACATACCGGATTACATCGCCGCGGCGATCTTTACAGAAATCAATATCAATATCCGGCGCTTCCAGCCGATTTTCATCCAGGAAACGTTCAAAAAGCAAATCGTATTTGATAGGGCAGACGTGGCTGAGATACAACGCATAGCACACCAACGCGCCCACTCCACTTCCCCGAGCGGTCGCGGGGATATTGAGCTCACGGGCATGACGGACAAAATCCCAAACGATCAAAAAATAATTTGGAAACCCAAGTTTGTTGATGACACCTAGTTCCCAATCCAGCCGTTGATAGACGATGTCCGTAAGATCCCCGTCTCTGCACATCTCTGGGTTATTCGCGTAACGTTCCTTGAGTCCCTGCACACAAATCTTTCGCAATAGTGCATCTGGTGTTTCGTCCCCGAGCTGGTCGTAAATGGGGAAGTGCCTTTTCCCGAGTTCTAGGTCAATGTCGACGGTGTCGGCAATTTCCTGACTTCGTGCACAGGCATCTTCAAGGCCTGGAAAATGAGCATACATCTCTTCTGGGGAACGAAGAAAAAACTGGTCGTTCTCCATTTTCATCCGGTTCGTGTCGGTGCGGAACTTTCCTGTGTTGATGCACAACATGACGTCCTGAGCCTCGGCATCCGATTGGTCGACATAATGGCAGTCACTGGTAGCCACGAGAGGGATTCCCAGGTCGTTCGCGATCTCAACCGCACCTTCAAGTTGCATCCGTTGAATGTCGAGACCGTTGTTCATGATCTCAACAAAATACCGTTCACCGAAAAGTTTGTGAAACCAGCTTGCAGTTTCTTTGGCTTCTTTGAGTGAATCTTCGGCCCCATTTCCCCCTCGTAAAATAGCTTGGCTGAATTCGCTTGAAACACAGCCACTCAGACAAATGATTCCTTCGTGATATTGCTCCAGCAGTTCTTTGTCGATGCGGGGCTTGAAATAGAATCCTTCCAAGCTCGCTGAAGATGCCATTTTAACCAGATTGCGAAAACCAGTCTGGTTTTGACACAAAAGGGTCAGGTGGTAGGCGGACTCTTTTCCTGCGCCTCCGCCTTTGATCCGTCGATCGCCCGGCGCAATGTACGCTTCATAACCGATGACCGGGTTGATTTCGTGGGATTTGCATTCTCGGTAAAATTCCAGAGCTCCATGCAGGTTTCCATGATCCGTCAGTGCCAGCGCGTTCATGCCATGGTCTTTGGCCCGTCCGATCAGTCGAGGAATCGAGCTGGCGCCGTCGAGCAGACTGTAATGGCTGTGACAATGAAGATGGGCAAAAGGGCGTGTCATTTACAGTCCGATAAAATCAATCGAGTGAATAATCAGTTCAATTTTATTCGACCCGAGACTTAAAAACCAAGGTGGCTTGACAGGAAATGAAAAGGGCATCAACCGATTGCCGGTTTTGAAACATCCGGTGGGTTGGGGCGTCGAGAATTATTGACGAGACAAACACAGGTTTTTGATCAACTGGTAGAACGAAAAATCGGGTTTCGAGTGAAACGATTCATGATTAAGCCGGTGACCGAGGCAGTTTCAAATTTTAGGTGATGGACGTTGGGAGGGGGAGGATTCCAGGAAAATTAAGAATTGCCAAAGAAAAGCTCCACGAAAGGACTATAAAATTCGAGTTGAAAGACAGTGCATTCCAGGATCAAGGGTTGCCTGGGTCGTTTTTTGTTTAAATTATTGTTGGTATAGAATTGCTATTAGTGTAATAATTTCCTAACTTTTAAAGCCCTCGACCTC
>JAZABE010000397.1:0-8407 GCA_036137535.1 Planctomycetota bacterium
TATTGGTTGCGGCTCGGCAAGCCAAAAAAATACTGGAGCGAAAAAATAAGGTTCAATTGGCTATGAAGAATCCCGTTACACCGAAGCTGGACCCGTCTGCTGCTTGGTACAACAACCCGTTCATGAAAGCCTGTCGCGGTGAGCCGACCGATGTTACACCGATCTGGATGATGCGACAGGCAGGTCGGTATATGCAGGAATACCGGGATGTTCGTGCCAAAACGACTTTTCTTGAACTCTGCAAGAACCCTTCTCTTTGCAGTGAAGTCATGTGTACCGCTGTTGACCGGTTGGGGGTCGATGCCGCGATTATTTTTTCAGACTTGCTGCCGATCCTCGAACCGATGGGAATGGACCTCGAGTTTTCAAAAGGAGAAGGTCCAGTGATCCACAACCCAATCAGGGAAACCAAGGATATTGATCGATTGCTAGAGTTGGAAAGTGTTCATGCGCTTGATTTTGTTATGGAAACTGTGCGACAGACCCGAGACGACTTGCCAGAGGATATTCCTTTGATCGGGTTTTCTGGCTCTCCGTTTACCCTGGCAAGTTATGCAATTGAAGGTGGATCCAGCCGGTCTTTTGTACACACCAAAACCATTATGTACCGGGACGCATCTGCCTGGAAAGAATTGATGTTGAGATTTGTCCGCTCCATTACCCAATATGTCAACGCTCAGATTGCCTCCGGGGCGCAGGTGATCCAGTTATTCGATTCCTGGGTCGGGTGCCTGGGCCCCAATGATTATCGTCGGTACGTTCTGCCCTACATGCAAGCGATTATCCGGGGAATCACCCCCGGGATACCGGTTATCAATTTTGGAACTGGGAATCCGCAATTAATGTCGCTTTACGCGGAGGGTGGTAGTCAGGTGATCGGAGCGGATTGGAGGATTTCCTTGGGCCAAGCTTGGGACGCAATCGGTCATGACAAAACGATTCAGGGAAACCTTGATCCACTGACCCTGTTGGCAGACCGTGATACGATTAAATTGCGTGCTCAAGAAGTTCTGGACGAAGCAGCGGGTCGGCCAGGTCACATTTTTAATCTTGGGCACGGTATTGTTCCGCAGACTCCGGTGGACAACGCCATCGCTTTGGTGGATTTTGTTCACGAGCTGAGTTCGCGCTGATCTTCCTTCTTCCAGAATTGGGCTTAAGTTTCGGTGAGCTGTTGAGCAGAACTGAGCGTTTGCTTGTTTGGAAGCTGGTTTTCAATTTTTGGGTTTGTGTTTTTCCGAGAATTCAGGGAACGGTGCTGCTGCGTCTTTGGGAAACCGGTCAAGGAGCATTTGCAGCCTTTGTCGACGGCCCGGTGCGATTTTATCCAGAGGGCTGACTTCGTTTTCCTGGCGTGGGTCTTTGATCAGGTCATGAAAATCCCCCCGGTTGGTTAGGATGTGTTGCCAGTCGCGAATCATGCGAAAATCTCCGATCTGTGAATAGATCCAGCTGCGTTTCTCGAACGGATCGTCACTACCTCGCAGGCTGGCAACCAATGATATGCCATCCAGTGTGATCCCTTGTGGTGCTTTTGTTTTGGCAACTTCAAGAATCGTTGGGTAAAGGTCGGTGAAGTCAACGAGGTCCCTAGAAACTCGACCGCCATCGGTGAGAAAAGGCGCCCGGACGATCAACGGAACATGAGCTCCCCAGTCAGCTTGTCTGCCTTTTCCTTTTGGATAAGGCTTGCCGTTCAACACACCAGAAGATGCAGAACCGTTGTCTCCGGTGAAGATGACCATTGTATTTTTGGTCAGCCCTTGATCATCAACCGCTTGAACCAGTTGACCAACAAGCTGGTCCATGTATCGAACGTTGTCTGCATAAAGTGCGGGTTTTCCTTCGGGAGGATTGGCGGTATTTCCAGGCGTGGTGGTATGCGGTCCGTGGGTCAGTAGCATCGGGTAATAAATCAGAAACGGTTTTTCTTTTTTGCGGCGAATAAAATCGATTAAGAATTCATTGATCTTATCTGGGCCATAGGGAACATTTTGACGATCCCCATTGATCACAAGATGCCCCTTCCAGTACCGCGATTCCGTTTCGGGATTTCCAGCTTCAACTCCTGGCCAAACGCAATGTTCTTGGAACCCATGGCGCTGCAGAGCGTCAGCCTGGTTTCCCAGGTGGTTGATTTGCCACTTGCCGCCGATGGCGGTTGCGTAACCTTGGTCGCGTAAAATTCGGGCGAAAGTTGTGAACCGATTCCAGCTCAACCCTAAGCCGCCCCATCGTGGGACATCGTAGTGTTGTACCCAGCCGTGACGAAACGGGTATTGGCCTGTTAACAAGGTGACCCTCGTAGGGGTACAGATCGGCATGCACCAGGCTGTTTCGTATCGCACGCCCTGTTTGGCCAGTTGGTCAACTTTAGGAGTTTGGCATTGTGCACCGTAGCAACTGACCCAGTCCCGTCCCATGTCATCGACCATGATTAAGATGATATTGGGGGAGTCCGTTGCAAATCCAGGCGACAAAAGTCCGAAATAAATCGTTAAAAATAAAGAGGCGAATTTCATTTGCTTTGGAATGCCTTGCCAGTCACGATTTGGAGGATTAAATCCTGAAAACCGTAGTGATTCCGGGGGAGTGTTGTAACGATCCGGTCGATCTCGTCACGGTCGGTAAAACTGAGTCGACGTCCGAGAGCGTAAATTAATAACTTTTCAGTGAGACAACGGGTGAATTGATCAGGGCGTTTGAGCAGGTATTGCTTAATTCCACTGGTGCCCGAAATCGTGGTTCCATCAGGCATCTTGCCGGTGGCATCAATGGGTTGCTTGTTATTCCCGCGTTCACGCCAAGCACCAACGTAATCGTAGTTTTCCATTGAAAGACCGATAGGATCGATTTTTCGATGGCATTCATGGCATGTCGGATTGTTGCGATGTTTGGCCATTAACTCCCGGATTGTCTGAACTCCCCGGGTATCCGGTTCGATTGGTTCAACATCTGGAGGTGGTGGACTTGGTGGTGTCCCTAACAGATTATCCAGTACCCAAACTCCGCGAATGACGGGTTGAGTTTCGACCCCGTTAGAAGTCGCGGTCAGGATGCTGGCGTGACCGAGTAAGCCTCCTCGATGGGATCCTTTTTGCAACAGCACTTTACGGAAGTCATCATGTTCGACATTCGGTATGGCGTAATGTCGGGCAAGTGCCGCATTCAGAAAAGTATAATTGGAGTCGATAAAGTCAAGGATGCTCCGATTTTCGTAGAGTACATGTGCAACGAACAATTGTGTTTCGAGACGCATCGCGTTTTCAAGTTGATCGTCATAGTAAGATCGGTTTTTTTGAGGATCGGGTGGCATTTCTCCGAGCTGACGCAGTCCTAGCCACTGACTTGTAAAATTTTGGGCAAACCCACTGGATTTTGGATCCCGCAGCATCCGTTGGACCTGATCGCGCAAAACGTTTTCCCGGTGGAGGGTATTATTGTCCGCAGCCGCTCGTAACTGATCGTCCGGCATAGAGCTCCACAGGAAATAGGACAAGCGGGTTGCCAGTTCGTGTGAACTTAAAACACGGTTTCCGGGCTCGGTAGGAGCTGGTTCGACCAAGTAGAGAAAATGGGGGGATGTTAACAGGCCCCGAATTCCATATTTTGCCGCTGCCCAGAAATCACCATGTTGTTCCAGGTATTGTTTTGATAAATCAAGGTAACTTGCGATTTCATCTCGCTGGACAGGTCGGCGAAACGCTCGGTTGGCCAAGCGTAAAAGCGAAGATTCCAAGTACTTAGCATCAAGTTCTTTGGGTGGGTTTGGAAAATAGCGGGCAAATCCGGCTGGTGGCCATTGTTCATAAAACGGGCCTTCCAGTTCGATTGAATAGACATGCAGTTCCGGTCCGGAACCGATATACATTTCCGGTGGATTGCGGATCGGGTAGACAGCGTCATTCCTATATTTTGGCAATACTTTCCGCAGAATTCGTTTGAAAGAACCGTTGGGTCCGTTGGCCCAATGCAGATGAAACGTAAAACCGCGTTCCAGCCAGACCCGGTGCTCGATTTCAACTACCTTCTCATCAGGTATGTCGTACTCAGCAATCACCCGGTGTGCCGTTGGCCCCAATTCACGAGAGTCAATCGTAATTGACAGTCGCATGGGTTCATCCGAGTTGTAACGCAGGTCTTCATCTTTGTAGCGTGATTTTCGTTGATGTGACTTAGCTTTGAAGCGAATGACATACTCGCCGTCTGCCGAGACGCCTCGCCGTTTGTCCAGTCGGCTCAGCGCAAGGGGCTGGCGAAATTTGATGAACATCCGGGCCGCCTCACCGCCGAATCCCTGTCGTGCTCCCCCAATTGCTTCTCCTTTGAGCCGTTCGTGATAAATTTCAGGGCGCGGCCCGGGGCGAATTGCTTTATCCGCAACGAGACGCGCGGCTTCTAGGTAGTTTTGCAGAAGGTAGTCGGAGGCCACGAGTCCTTCCCCGATGTTGTCAAACCCATCCGTAGCATCATCTGGAGGAAAAGTGATGGTCGGGTCAAAATCAATCATCTTTAACTGAAAGAGGTCTCGGATCGTGTTCCGATATTCGACCCGATTCAACCGTCGCAGGATCACTTTACCTCCGTTCTCGGTCGCACTTAACCGAGCCTTGGCCAGAGTTTCAGTGAGATCTGCAACGACCTTTTTCAAAATCGCTGTTGGCGGTTGTTTTTCACCTTGGGGTGGCATTTCTGCGAGATTGAGTTGATCGAGGACCTCCTGGAGCAACTCAACGTTTTCTAGATCACTCGTGTTCAGCGATAAATGATCCAGCCGTCGATCTGCTTTTTGGCTGTCGGCTCCATGACACTTGGCGCAATAGAGCTCGATAAATGCTTGCAATCCGTCGCGCGATCGTTCCTGCGATGCTACCGGAAGACCTGCCAGGACGACAGCGAAAAGAAATCCAACAGTTTTCATGTTAAGAGATGATTGAGGTTGGATGTACTGCTCGAAAACTGGTCACGTTCTACACCGAGTTTTTGGAGAATAGTAACAAATAAATCTGATAATGGACGACCGTTACGACCGTGTCGTTCAAACCGGTGGTGCTGACCGGTGCGGAATCCCCCACCTGCTCTGATGATCGGCAAATTGCGGCTGGAATGGGAACTGGCATTTCCCATGCCACTGCCAAATAAAACGACCGTGGTTTCCAGTAAGGATTGGCCACCGGTGTCAGAAGTGTCTTTAAGTTTTGCCAGGAACCTAGCAAATTGTTCTGCGTAAAACGTCTCAATGATTGTCAGCTGCCTGAGTAAATCTGGCCTGCGACCGTGATGAGTTAATGAATGATAACCCAAAGTGATTCCCTCGAAAGGAAACATTCGGTTGCCGCCTGGGTGCCCATAAGAAACCACATGGGTGGAATTGGTTTGCAATGCAAGTACGATCAAGTCGTACATCACGGATGTGTTGTAGGGATACTCCAGGTCGATAGCCGTATCATCATCGCCCTGAATGACTTTTGGATTGACTTTTGGCTTGGCTTGATCAATCCAATTGTTTTTTCGCTTTAGTTTTTGTTCCACCTCTCGGATGGATGTCATAAACTGGTCGAGCTTTTTCTGGTCAACCTGAGAAAGTTGCTGGTTCAATCGTTTTGCGTCCTGTCGCACGACATCGAGAATGCTGGCGTCTTCCTCCAGAAAACGGCGATTTCGGTGTTTCGTCTTTGGATGATCTTCTACAAATAATTTGGTGAAGAGCCGAGTTGGATTATTTTCTGCTGGCAACTGGATTCCTGCTCGTGACCATGAAATTCCACCAGCACCCAGTGACAACGATCGAAACCGGGTCGATTGTCCAAGTTCTTCAGCTAACAGCTGGTCGAGTGAATGGAGTCGTTGCGGTTGATCTCTGGTGTCCTTCATTTCGACGCCGTTGAGAAATGTGTTGGAACACCCATGCCCCCCACCAACGTCAGGGTGGTCCAGGTTTGAGAAAAACGAAAGGTCGGACCGATGCGGTTTCAATGAACCCAACAAGGGGGGCATGGTGTACGCCTCCCCCGTTTGATGAGGGAAAAATGTCCCGGGATACATCCCATAGCTGGGAGCAACACAAACAAATCGTTTTGCCGCTGGCTGACTCCTGTTTGAGGCTAGCGAATCGAATGCCGGTAACGCGATGCTCACACCAAGGCCGCGCAGAAAATGTCTTCGGTGAAAGGTTGTCATTTTTGGGTCTGTGGTTCGCTAATATCGATCGCCTGTTTTAGAATAACACGGATCGAAGCAACTGCCAAACCAGCGATTGAACCCAGTTAATCTAGGTGGCTGCTCAGGTAGGTTAACAGATCGACAATTTCATCCTTTGTAAAGTAATCTAGCAATCCGGTTGGCATCGGTGAAAGCGTTGCTATCCGGGTTGCCTCGATTTCATTCCGCTGCAGGATCACCGTGGTTTGTTGGAGAGGATCGATTTCGAGGGTGATTGTGTTTTTGTTGACTGCATGAATACGTCCAGTGTAGTTCTTGCCATTGACAAGTGCATAACTAGACAATGCGTATTTCGGGTCAATCTGTTTTGAAGGTTCGATAATCGATTCCAACAGCGCTGTTCGGTTGTATCGTTTTGCCACTGTGGTCAGGTCAGGACCGATTTGGGAGCCGAAATCGTTTTTCCGATGGCAACTTGAACACTGGGCTTGACTATAAATGTTCTTTCCCCGCTGGGCATTTCCTGTTCGCGAATTAATGTCCAAAAAGTCGGCGACTTGCCAATTCCTGACCTGCTCCCGCGTGTGTGAAACCGGACGTTTGGCGACGGGCTCCTTCAGAACTTCCAGCGATTTGGTCAGTTTTGTTTTTTGCTTTTCAGCAAGTGAATTGAGAAAGTCATCCTGCATTTGCCTGATGGTCTTGGGGAGTAGATGACCGCCCCGGAACTGTCGAGCGCGGTCGAGCCATTCCGCGAAAATCCGATTATGCTCGATAGGCCAGGGTTGTTTGATATGTGCCAAAGAACGGGCAAGGTGAATCTGGGTTTCCTGGCTGGTTGTATTGTTGTCTAAAAGCGAAAAAGCCGCAGCAAAGCAATCGGTAGCACCAAGGTAGACCAACAATTCACATAATTCACGGTTTAAAGTTTCATTTGGATGCGGGAAGTGGCGACTGAACAGATCGACCATTTGTTGGGTTGTTGCTGAATCGGGTTCGCCGTGTCTTGCAAAGAGGATTCCGCAGATTCGGATCATCAAGATCAGCTTTTTCTTGTCATCCTTCTTATTCTTGGGTGTTGCCAAGTTGAAAATCTCAGTCAGTTTACTTGTGACCTTTGACTGAAACGTCAGTCGGTTTTCGGCGGATGTTTTTTTCATGCGCGTGATCGCAACCAAGCCGTTCAGGGCGATCTCCGGCCTGTTTTCCGAAAACACCTTTTCTTCCCAGCGATCTGTGGGCTGTCTCTCCACCGCGATGCGAGCCGCATGACGGATCCACGGGTCAGTGTTGCCCAAATCTTTCCAAACGTTGGAAATGGTCTCAGTATTGGGCTTTCCATGAAACCTTTCGATCTTACGACGACGGGTTTGGGGAGCGGTGAGACCGGTAATCGATCCTGCTTTTCCAGGGTGATTTTTTGTAATTGGCTTTGACCAGGAGACTCGGTAAAGGGCTGACTGCGATCCTCGTCCCCCAGTAATGAAGTAGAGATTTCCATCGGGACCAAATTCCAGATCGCACACGTTCAGCGGTGCACCGTCCAAGAAAGATTCATAGTCAAAGGAATAAGAAGCCCCCGCCGGTTTTTTATGAGCGACTAGTATTTTCCCATTTTGCCAATCCGCCATAAACAAAGCCTGACGGTATTTTTCGGGAAAAGCGCTATGCGTTCCAAAAACTACCCCCGTGGGCGATCCCATTCCTACATCGAGATTGCTTGGCAAACTATCCGGGTAATAGGCGGGCCACTTTCCTGTTCCCCATCGCCAACCGTATTCACCCCCGGAGACAATGTGGTTGACCCGAATAGGTCGATACCAGGGGGCACCAATATCCCATTCCATGTCCGCGTCAAAAGTAAACATTTCACCGTTGATATCAAAATCGATATCGACTTGGTTGCGAAGTCCCCCTGCCACAATTTCCCGCTGGTTTCCGTAACGGTCCATGCGTAAAATGAAGCCGACCCGGTTATCATGACCTTGGTCCCGGGATTCAGGCAGGAGCCAGTCGTTTTTGGGTTTTCGGTAGGGTGACGATTCCTGGATCTCTGGTGGAAACGAAACATCGTTTCCAATAACAATATAGATCATGCCATCCGGTCCGAGTCGCATTTGATTGGAGCCGTGGCCATAGCGGCTTCGGTAGTCAAAGTCGATCAGTTCCACGCGGGATTCAAAACGGTCATCTTGATCTTGGTCCAATAGTCGCACCAGCTTTTTGCTATCGGTGGCATTCACAT
>JAZABE010000398.1:0-5814 GCA_036137535.1 Planctomycetota bacterium
AAAATCGACTGGTGGAAATCAATTCCGACGAAGAGTTTGAACGACTGGTCAATGGCAAGGCGCCTTCTGAGTGATCCTCCCAATGATAGATCTAAACCGATTCCCTTGGCAAAAAATTGAACGAATCTCGCATTAATATTCATCGAAGTTTTTTCGCGCTATTGGTTGGAAACGGAATCGCGATTTTCCTCTCTGGCGTGGTTTGTGTTCTCGTTGGTCAGGCAACTCACCCGGAGTTTTTCCAGGAATTCAAGCAATTTCGTGGCTTGCAGGATCAAACACCGATGGACAAGGGTAATGACTTGGCAAAGGAATCGGCCAGAGAGCCCCGCGGGTCTGATGGGAAGCGTTCAGCCGTTGAGGAGCCCAGGGAAGAAGTCGCTGGGCCGAAATTGCCGATGGCCTTCATGGCATTGAGCTTGGGAATTAACTTGGTCTGCGCCGGGCTTTCCGGATACGTTTGCGTGAAAATTGCCGGCTTTGCAGCCACCAGCCATGGAATGTTGATGGTATTGTTTCTAGTGGTCTGGAAAATCCAGCAATTGTTAGGATTTGTTGAAAATGGGGTCCCTGCGTTTCTCTTGGCGATCGAATTGATTGCTCTACCCGTGGCCTGTCTTTTTGGCGCCTCAATCGGCTCTGACATTGATTCCGAGTTGGCTGAGACCGATTCCGAGTTGGCTGAGACCGAAGTTACCGCGGACCAAACAAGTTGAGTCTTGCTGCCTTGCCATCGGCGGATTTTTTTTGAAGGCCTGCCATGGCTGGGAATGTTTTGGAATCCGCCGTTCGTTTAAGCAAACCCTGGTTTCACCAACAGGTAGCCACTGGCACGGCAATGACCGTCCGGCAGTGCGATTAGCGGAGTTGAGTACCTGACTGAACGCGTTGGATTTCTCGTAAATAAAAATTCTCGGTAGAGCTTGGGAGAGGTTGTCGTGAAACGGGTTGGGGATCGGGTTGCACCCGTTCTCGAAGGTTTGCTGGAATTGCAGCAGTGTTTGACGCACTTTTTAAGGAAAACACGTTGTCGATGTTGGTGCTGGCCAACCCTTGACTCGGAACTTGTAAGGATGGCTGGTCAGGCTTCGGTTGAGGGCAGCCATTTTTGATCCAGGCAAGCCATTTGACCTGCAACTCGGAAAGATCGTTGATTTGATAATGTCGTTTGATGGCCGAATCCCAGTTGGCCGTCACCAGACCGTTATCCATAAACTGGACGAATTTCCTTTTCCCACCTCGCTGAATCAGATAGCGGCAAAGCGAATAGCCCTGCGCATAAAGCGGGAGAATATCGCGCGGGTAATTTTTCATGGCAAACATTCTGTTAAAAGGAATTCCCCGATTGGTTGTCAAGAATTCAATCAGCATTTGATGGTTTTTTCGCCTTTCGGTGATATGTTCTACAGTTGTGCAGGCCCCTTCGTCAGCCCAGCGAGGGAGGGGCTGCCCAAAGTGAGTTGCAAAAATCGTGTGGGAAATTTCGTGTGGCAAAACGGAATCAAGAAGTCTTTCACGGGAACCGTTGATTTTCATGACAAAATCAAATGGCTGACTTCGACTGCCGGCTCCTAAAGCGAACGCAAAGCTGGTTTCGCCAAACGCTTGAGGTTTGATTGTTGCGGTGATTACACAAGGGTGCGGCCAGGGTGGGATTTCTTTACCGAGCCACTGGACTGCAAGTTCTCGCCTGTATTGTTCCGCTGCAGAACCAATGTCCGCTGCAAGTTGCTGGTCGGGTGCAGTAACGACAAAGTTCCGCGTCCGCTGGTTTCCAAGACGGGCTTCGTTGGCGGACGCGATGGGCATCCAAAAAAGGACCATCAGGGTCGAAATGTGGCGAGCATCCATGCTCTGTCTCCTGAATGACCGACAAGGCTTCCTGCCGTAGAGTTTGCCTGCGCGTCCCGTTCAATGTTGGTGTCGAACGGATAGAATCCCGAGAAAATTCATGGGAGACGTTTCACACGCAAGTTTCGGTACAGAACAAACTAATCGAAAGGGCTTCTTTTGGCCTAGGTTGATTTGGCCACATTTTTGAATATTGCTAGCAAACTGTGTTTGGTGGGGTCGAATCCGGAACGTCAATTCAATCCACGGATTAAACCCGCTATCATGAGTGGGTTGGTGTTGAGTGTTTAGTAATCCAGATCGAATGGCTGAATCCCAAGAACCCGAATCAGGTCAATCAGCCGAAGGTCCAGTGGCAGAAACCAGTGCCAATGGTCCCAGGAATCCTGTTGCAGAAAAAGTTCGTGCGTTTCCCCAAGGGCCCGGTGTCTATTTGTTCAAGAACGAATCGGGACTTGTGATTTATGTTGGCAAAGCAAAAAATTTACGGAGCCGTGCCGGGAGCTATTTTCTCAAGGCTGCTAAATCAGAAAGCCGTCTGGCCAATTGGCTTCATGAAATCGCAGATGCTGATTACCTGGAGTGTGAAAGCGAGGTTGATGCACTTCTGGTTGAGTCTCGGCTGATTAAAGACATTCAGCCCAAGAACAACAAGGAGCAAAAGGACGACAAGTCATTTCCATACTTAATGATTACCACGGGTGAAGACTATCCCCGGGTCGAATTAACCCGTTCGCCACCGGGCAAGGGTGTGAAGTTGTATGGGCCGTTTGCCAGTGCTGGGGATTTGCGCGGCGCGATCCAGGTTTTGCAGAAAATCTTCCGGTTCCGGACTTGTTCGCTGGATATCGCGGAAGGTGATCAACGTTGGAAGTGGTTCCGTCCTTGTTTGCTTGCCAGCATCAAGCAATGCACTGCGCCCTGTAATTTGCGGATCAGTAAAGAAGAGTATCGGAAAGACATCAAGCGGCTGCAGATGTTTCTCAGTGGTAATAAAAAACGGCTACTGGGACAGCTGAAACAAGAAATGCAGATTGCGTCCGGGGAGCGTCGCTTCGAAGAGGCGGCCACGCTGCGTGACGAAATTTCGATGTTAGAGCGGCTGAACGAAAGGGGTGAGCTTGACACGCATGCCCAGCCGGAGGTTTTTTACGTTGACCCCAAAAAAGGTCTCAAGGGGTTACGGAAGATTCTGAAGCTGAACGAGACTCCCCGTACGATTGAAGGTGTTGATGTCGCCCACTTGGGCGGTGGAGAGACCGTTGCCAGCCTAGTTCAATTTATCGATGGAATTCCTTTCAAGCCGGGTTACCGCCGATTTAAAATAAAAGGGGTCAAAGGTGTCGATGACTTTCGTTGTATCCATGAAGTGGTTTCACGGCGATATAAACGACTTTCTGATGAGAGTGAAATCTTCCCGGACATCCTGTTAATTGACGGAGGAAAAGGTCAATTGTCGTCTGCAATAGAAGCATTTGCTCAACTGGACATCACGCCTCCGATTGTTTTGTCACTCGCTAAAAAAGAGGAAGAGGTGTTTGTTCCTGGTATGCCCGATCCACTTAACCTGTCAAAAACCTCTTATGGATCGAGGTTGCTACAATGTGTTCGGGATGAAGCTCATCGGTTTGCCCAGCACTACCATCATCTGCTCCGTAACAAGGCCCAGTTTCGTTAAAACAGTGCTTGACGAAGCGGGCCCGTTGGCGTGAATTTTGTTCGATGGGCTGATTCATCTAGTCGCGAAGATTTGATTTTCTGGAATTCCTCCCTAGGCAAGGGGGATTGTTTCAATTGAAGAGCTCAACCGACTCGGGTAGAGTAAGGCTTGTAGCCACTTTGGAACCAACGATGATTTTTCGACTTCCGTTTCTGACACTATTGATTGCTTTTGTTTCGTCGCAGTGGATGTGCGCGGAGGATGAGTTCAGACCTGACGATGAATCCAAAAAGAAAAACTTGGCTTTCTTCGAGAATCAAGTCCGGCCGCTGTTGAGCCAAAATTGTTTCTCCTGCCATGGATCCAAGATGCAAAAAGGAAATTTGCGGCTGGATTCCCGTCAAGCCATGCTCGACGGTGGTGATTCGGGAAGCGTCTTGGCACCAGGTCGACCCGAAGAGAGTCTTCTTGCAAAGGTCCTCGTGCGTGAAGACGACGCAATGCCGCCGGGGAAACGGCTCAGTCCAGAGGAAATTCAGGTCGTCAGGAAGTGGATCGCGATCGGATCGCCCTGGCCCGAAAATTTGTCCACCAGGAATGGGCCGGGATTTTCCCAATCCGATAAGAATTACTGGGCATTTCAGCCAGTCGCTTCAGTGGTTCCGCAACGGAAGAAGGAGGATCGGTGGAGCACCAACGAGATCGATTTTTTGGTGTGGCCTCATTTTGCAGCCAACGGGCTAACTCCCGGTCGAGTCGCTGCCAAAATCTCCTTGATGCGGAGGGCTTACTTTGACTTGGTTGGCCTTCCCCCGACCCCCCGCGAACAAAGAGAATTTTTGGAAGACGACCAGCCCAAAGCATTTGAGCGATTGGTTAACCGGTTGTTGGAGGATTCGCGGTACGGTGAAAAATGGGCAAGGCACTGGTTGGATCTGGTTCGGTACGCAGAATCGGATGGCTACAAACAGGATGACTACCGCCCTAATGCGTGGCGATACCGGGACTACGTGATTGATTCTTTCAACCAAGATAAACCTTATGACCGGTTCGTTTTGGAGCAACTGGCTGGCGACGAAATCGATCCAGAGAATCCCGAAAACCTGGTGGCAACTGGATTCTTACGCCATTGGATTTACGAGTACAACCAACGGGACGTACGCACTCAATGGGATACCATTCTCAACGATATTACCAATGTCACCGGCGATGTGTTTCTTGCCTTGGGGATGAATTGCGCCCGGTGTCACGATCATAAATTCGACCCGATTTTGCAAGTCGATTATTTTCGGCTGAGAGCTTTTTTTGCCCCCTTGAGCCCCCGAGATGACATTCCCTTGGCAAGCCGACAGCAACGGGAAGACTACCGCGTTTCCCATGAAAAATGGTCTGCTGCGACTCAGCAGATTCGCAAGCAAATCGAAGAGTTGGAGTTGCCTTTTCATCAAGAGAAAATGAATCCGGAAATCGAAAAATTTCCGCTCGACATTCGTCCAATGATGCGAAAGGAAGCAGTTGCCAGATCGCCCTTCGAGCAACAGCTTTCCAATTTAGCGTTTCGCCAGGTGAAGCGGTTGACCATCAAGGAAATGGAAAAAAAGATCACTGGGGAAAAGAGGGTGCAATGGGACCAACTGCGGCAGGAACTTGCCCGTTTTGACTCGATCAAGCCCAGCAAACTACCAGTAGCTTTGTCGGTTACGGATGTCAGTCATCAGGCTCCACCGACGGTTATCCCTGGCAAAGGTGTCGGAAAAACGATTGAGCCCGGTTTATTGTCGATTATTAACCCTGCCAATACCAAGGTCGAATCGATTGACAATGGGCGAATTCAGTCTACGGGGCGCCGATTGGCATTGGCCAAGTGGATTGTCAGTCCGGGAAACCCGTTAACTTCCCGAGTCATCGTCAATCGAATCTGGCAGTACCATTTTGGTCGGGGAATCGTGGAGTCGGCAAGTGATTTCGGCAAACTGGGTCAACCGCCCGCGGACTTGGAGTTGCTCGATTTTCTGGCGAGCACGTTGGTTCGGAATGGTTGGAAGTTTAAGTCTTTACATCGAAAAATATTGCTGTCTTCAACCTACCGACAGGCGGCCAGCAAAACACCGCATCCTCGTTTGCGGCCTTTTCAGCAACTCGTTCGGCGCTTGGAGGCTGAGCAGATCCGGGATTCCATGCTTGCGGTCAGTGGAGAGCTCGATCTTAAGCCGGGAGGGCCAAGTTCTGAAGATACAGGCAATCGAAGAACGATTTATAACCGGGTTATTCGCAACCAAAGAGATCCATTACTGGATGTTTTT
>JAZABE010000399.1:0-3410 GCA_036137535.1 Planctomycetota bacterium
GCGCCGCAGAAGCGAATACCCGTGAAACGATTAAAGCCTGTGAGCGGTATTATGAATTGGGTTGTCGGGCAGTCGCCATTGTCTCTCCTTTTTATTTTAAGCTATCTCCAGATGGGGTTTTTGCGTATTTCAAGGAAATTGCAGATCATTCGCCGATCGATGTGACGCTGTACAACATACCGATGTTTGCTTCGCCCATTGATGTTCCTACGGTGCAAAAATTGGTAGAACAGTGTCCAAAAATCGCGGCCATCAAGGATTCCTCCGGTGACCTACCTAATATGATGAGAATGATTTCGGCCGTTAAATCGATTCGCCCGGATTTTTCATTTTTAACCGGCTGGGAAGCGGCATTGATGCCCATGCTTTTGATCGGCGCTGATGGGGGCACCAACGCGACCAGTGGAATCATGCCGGAAATTACAAAAAAACTTTACGATTTGACTCGGGCTGGAGAGATTCAACAGGCCGTTGATTTGCAATACCGTTTGCTTCCGATTTTTGATGCGATGATTTATTCCTCAGAATTTCCCGAAGGGTTTCGGGCGGCGTTGCGTTTGCGAGGTTTTAAAACGGGAAGAGGTAGGCAACCGCAGTCGGAAGTGCAGTTGCAACAACTTGAAGACCTTAGCCAGAAGCTCCAGTGTTTGTTAGCCGAAGAGGGCTTTACCGATGAACCTTTTGCTGGTTGTAATGCCAATGGGGATTCGGCAGGTGAACCAGTTGATCCCAACCAGATCGCAAAAATAGTCCGAGATATTATCCGCGAAATGAAGACCTAGACGCGAATTCGTTTTCAGGGCTATCTGGGCGTTAAATCGAGGCTGACCAAAACAGGCGGTTGAAAGTTGAGGCCAGGCCAATTGAAGCATTGAAATCAACTTTGGTAGAATGGTCGCTTTGATCGTTGAATCTAGCAGGTGAAGAATGGCAAAACGGATTGATTGGTATTATAACCGGGGCGGCTGAAAGAGTTGCCAAAAGGCGCAGGAGGTTCTTGCGCAAATAGATGTCAAAACACCCGAACCGATTGACGCTCGCCGCGAAAAATTCTCTCCCGAACAGGCAGTTGAATTGGCGCGTAGCGTTAAAACCGTCATCGCGGCCAAGGGTAAAAAAGTGATCGAATTCAATCTGGAAAAGGATGCGCCAAGCGATGAAGATCTGGTTAAGCTCATCGTTGGCCCCAGTGGCAATTTAAGGGCCCCTGCCCTTCGTAGCGGCAAGAGATTGTTCATTGGGTATCATCTTGACGCATTGACCCGGTTTTTATCTTGAGTTCAGTGAACTCGCTTTTCTACGGTTGAAATCATCGTGCTTCCCAAAAAACTTGCACTGGCATTGGTTGTTATTGGTTTTGTTTTTGGAAACGGCGAAACGCGGGTTCAGGGCCAATCATTTCCTGGCAAACCATCCAAATGGAATGGCTTTGACCGATTCGAGTTTCCGGTTCATGGAAAAACCGCAACGGTCGTTGCCCCCAAGAAGGCGATTGAGGGACGCCCCTGGGTCTGGCATGGAGAATTTTTCGGCCATAAGCCGGATCCTGACATTGCTCTGCTCGAAAAGGGTTTTCACGTGGTTTATTTGCGTGTTCCCAATCTCCTGGGTTCTTCAGTGGCCGTGGAGCACTGGAATCAACTTTATCAAACATTGGTCAATCGTCATCGGTTTTCCAAGAAAGCCGCATTGGTTGGATTGAGTCGAGGTGGATTGTATTGTTACAACTGGGCGTGTGCGAATCCCAATGCCGTCGCCTGTATCTATGGGGATGCCCCGGTTTGTGATTTCAAAAGCTGGCCGGGCGGGAAGTTTTTGGGGGAACATTACAAAGGGAAAGGAAGTCAACGAGAGTGGGAACGTGTATTGAGGGTTTATGGATTCAATACCAAACAAGAAGCATTGGCTTACCCGAAAAATCCAGTCGACAACTTGGCACCGTTAGCGAAGCAAAGAGTGCCTTTACTTCACGTGTACGGCGATTCAGACCAGGTCGTACCCTGGGAGGAAAATACCGGGTTGCTTGCCAGTCGCTATCGAAAATTAGGTGGGCCAATTGTTCTGATTGGCAAAAAAGGGGTTGGACATCATCCCCATGGTTTGGAAGACTCCAAACCGATCGTGGAATTTATCTATAAGCATTCCATGCAACAGTTTGTCGACTAGCTGGAACGGGCGAGTTGTGCTTCCCCGGCAACGGTCTGCTAAATTAGCATTGCGATGGTCAGCCCAATGAGACCTGCTCCACCAGCGTAGTAGGCAAATACGATAAATGTTTTCCGGATGATGACACCTTCTTTCCCGTAAAGGCCAGCAACTGCGGAGGCGGCGACAACGTTGTGAACACAGATGGTATTTCCGGCGGCCCCTCCTACCGCTTGCAGCGCGACCACCCAGTCTGGGTTAATCGATAAATCCTGAGCTGTACTGAATTGGAAAAGCGAAAACATCATATTGCTAACGGTGTTGCTTCCGGCGACGAAAGCGCCAAGCCCACCGACGATTGGAGAAATCAACGGCCAGGCGCCTGCGGCGAGTTGAGAAGCTCCGTCGGCTAGTGCAATAGGCATTTGGGGATACCCGGCCAGCCCATGGTTGGTGTGAATGAAGATTTGAACCATTGGTACTGTGTATAACAGGGCGACCGAGGCAGAAGCGGTCGTGAAAGCGGAACGTTTCCAAGCTTGGAAATAATGTCCAGGATTAACCCGGTGGAAAATAAAAGTGATGAGTGAAACCAGGATAAAGAGAGTGCTTGGCAGGTACAGCGGTGTGATCTTGATATCGATGCCGGACTGGTAGAGATTGGATGCTTCAAAGGCAACGCTTTTGAACAGAGCCTGCAGGCCCAGTTGAGGAACGCGGGTGATCACCAGGAAAAACGCAACCAACAGGTAGGGAAGCCATGCATTGAAAGTTGTTAGCCGGTGATTTGTCGAAATGGGAGCCAACGTCGATAACGGTTTGGATTCAGGGGCCATCCAATCAGGTTCCCATTGGGAGTTGGGAGGGAAGTCCCAGTTTTCCTTGGGCATGAGGAAATTGTTTTGGGCAGCAATGGTGACCACTGCCAAACCAACCAGCCCGCCGATTAATGAGGGAAATTCGGGTCCGAGGAAGTAAGCGGAAAGGAAATAGGGGATGGTCATCGAAAAAGCCGCAAACAACGAGAATTTCCAAATTGCAAGTCCCTCTTTGGCGGAACGGTTTTCACCGAAAAACCGAGTCATTAACGTTGCAACCAGCAAGGGAACCATCGCCCCTAAAACTGTGTGGAGAAATGCGACTTTCAAGCCAATTGCGGTCAAGTAACTGGAAGGGAGTTCTCCGTCAGCGGATTCGAAGCCCAGAGATTGGGCATGGGCCAAAACTTGGGGATCGGCTCCCAAACCGGTTCCAATGCCTACCAG
>JAZABE010000400.1:0-5411 GCA_036137535.1 Planctomycetota bacterium
CTTATACAGATAAACCGATCGCCCAAAAACAACCAGCACATTTTCCAGCTCAATCTCAAGCGGATTTTTCAATCGACCGGTCAAGTCACCTCGAAAAACGCCCAATTCCTGTTTCATTTCCCGGTTCAATGTACCCGTCCAGTCCAACTGGACCCCCCGGGTCGCCGCTACGTTAATGGGCAATTTCCGAATCGAACCCAGATCGGTTTCGATCGAGTAGCCAGACGATTCACTGCCATTGACTGAGTTGTTCCCCATGCCCCCCAACGCATTCCCTGGGAACCCAAGCCACGAACCCAACTTTTGTTGGCTGGTGAAGTCGATTTTAGAGCTCCAGTTCACGTCATAGCGACTCGAAACCGGCG
This sequence comes from Planctomycetota bacterium, assembly GCA_036137535.1. Classification (GTDB taxonomy): domain Bacteria; phylum Planctomycetota; class Planctomycetia; order Pirellulales; family Pirellulaceae; genus JABAAE01. Next base: position 366 of record JAZABE010000400.1, read on the forward strand.
AATACAGGTGCGCCCAAACTGTTCCTCGAACCGTTTGGCTCTGCGTATCAACATCCACAATTTCCACCTGCCGACACAGCAGTTGGTCCGATTTTGCATACCGGTGAATCACAAACGTCAAAGCGGAAATCAGCAGGACAATCAACAGGAACGAAAGCCAAGTCCATTCCATCTGCCTAACCACTTTTTTAAGGAAGAAATAGTCTGCCGGGCCGATCAAACCGATGAAGAGAATCGCAATGGCAGCAACCACTGTAAAGTTGACCATTGACACACTGGCAAAATGATCCAGGGCCGTTCGTAATTGGCCAATCAAATCCTTGTAACCGTATCGACCTCCGCGCGACGCTCTTTGTCCCCGGGTCACGGATTTATGATTCAAAAGGCTGATCACGTATCCAGAAAACCGTTTCCGTTCAGACCAATTTCCCAAAGGCGCTTCGGCAAGGTTAACGGTGACCAAAACCAACTGGCCAAAACCAACTCGTTCGCGAATAACGATGGCATCACTGCCTTCCTGGATCAAAACTTTTCCCCGAAAGTTTTTCGCCACGGCAACCGTTTGACGTTTCCGGTCCCGGGAAACCGGTTCATCGGCTTTCAAAATTCTTTCGATGGCAGTCGTCGTTTGCAAGCGATGCGAGCTGATAATCTCACCTGAAAACAGTGATGCAAGGATTGGATTCGCGTCAAAGCAAGCCTGAAGATCGGCACCACCCGTGATCGCCAGCCGTCCACCCTGCTTGACCCATGTGGTTATCGCGGATTGAACATTCTCTGGCCACGGAGAATCCACAAGGTCCGATACCTCGACAATCAAACCGTCGATCGATTCGTAGTTTTTCCAAAACGGGGATAAAGCGTACCCGGCATCTAACCCGACTGACAGGGGTGCAGCATACTCACTTTTTCCACCAATCTTAGCTGCACTGGCAATTTCGACAGACCTTCCCAGTGAGACGTAAAACTCCAGCAGCGGATCTGCCGGGTTGCAAATGGATGCCAGGTTCACAGTCTTGCTGAATTGCCCTACTTCCGAATCAAACACCCGAATGGTTGCCAACCCTTTGGCTCGTCCCAGTTTCAGACTGGACTGAAGGGTAGTCATGCCATTGGCATGCCGTATTGACGGGTTACGATCAACAAATGTCGTATTAATTCCATCGGTATCTGGGACGGTGATTTCGATCCGATCCGGCTGCGAGATCCTTCCCTCGCAGACGATCCGTGCAGGTACCCAATAGCCCAACTTGCATTGGCCTTGCCATCCAAAGGAGACTGACTGGATTTGCGAGTAGGCATTTTCGAGGGGGAACCCGCCAACGGCAACCAACATCAGGAATAGAAAATGGACTGAACGCATTTTCGACAAGTCTTTTAGTGATTGAAAGGGGTTCAAGAGAACCGTCAATGTAATCTTCGGCAATTCCGGCAGTAACCCTCTAGGATAGTCAACACAGCCGGATATTCCGTTGGACCGAACATTTTACGGCTTTTCATTATCCGGACATACACAAACGAGTTTGCTACAACCGGGACAACCGGTACCGTACTTACGCAAGATGGCCTCATTTAGGTCAATTCCAGCAACATTGGCAATCGTGAACAGCCATGCCAAAACGTCCGCAAATTCACCCAGTCTTTCTTCGTGGTCTCCACTTCGCAAGCTCGTGGCCAATTCACCGATTTCCTCGATCAACCACATGAATGTTCCATCCTGCCCCCGGGCAATGTCTTTTTCATAGTACATATCCCTAATTAACGCTTGGAAATCTGAGATTGAAATCGAACAATCTTGAGTCTTCATGTTTTGAACCGGTTGAAATTTTTTGAAAAATCCAAGAGAAACTAACAAGCACCCCAAAGTTAACAAATCCATCCGCAACCCACTACTTACCTTCAGCCCCTTAAAATACCAATTCCCTAGAATTGGTGAATAAACCATGAGCGAATTTAAAAAGATCGGTAAAATTTCCGACATCAAACCCGGGGAGGGCCAAAGTTACACGGTAGGCGATAGAATCATCGGCGTTTTTAATGTCGAAGGTGAGTTCTTCGCCATCAATGATCTTTGCCCTCATATGGGAGCTTCGTTGTCAGCTGGACATGTTGAAGATTCAAACGTCTTATGCCCATGGCACGCCTGGAGTTTTTCAGTCAAAGACGGAACCTGGTGTGACAACACACAACTGAAAATTGATGTTTTTGAAACCAAGATCGAAGGGGATGAACTTTGGGTTGCGACCAAGCCCAAGCCCCAAAAAGACGAACCATCCACTCCCCCCCCGAAACCAAAAGAACATTGAATCCCGTTGACGAACCACCATTTCAATTAAAAATCGCAACCGTTACCGCGCCGTTCTGCGTCCTACTTTATTGTATAAATGTCAGTAGCTGCGCAATTCTCAACTGGCTGTAGAGACTTGCAACCCAAGTGCCGGAAAGTGGAGACCAAGAGAATGAAAACCGCAACAGGATACACCGTCATTCAAAATGGACAGGTGATTGATGGAACGGGCGCCGAGGCGATCCCCGATGGCACAGTTCATCTGGAAAACGGGAAGATCACCTTTGTCGGCTCTGCGACCCACCAACCCAATCCTCCTCAAAACGCAGAAACCATTGATGCTCAAGGGGGCTCAATCCTGCCTGGATTGGTCGAAGCCCATTTCCATCCAACCTATTTCAACGTAGCGGAACTGGAAGATTTGGACATCAAGTACCCGGTTGAGTACGTAACGATTCTCGCATCTGCCAACGCAAAGTTGGCGTTGGAATGCGGTTACACTGCGGCTCGCAGTGGTGGCAGCCTCTTCAACATTGACGTCTGGATGAAGAAGGCAATTGAAAACGACATCATTGTCGGCCCCCGACTGGCCGCCAGCGGTCGCGAAATCTGCGGGGCCGGTGGACTGATGGATTGGAATCCTGAATTTCGAAAAATCGGGATGGAGGGACTGATCTTGTTGGTGAACGGTCCTGATCAAGCCCGATCTGCTGTCCGTCAACTTGTCAAAGATGGAGTGGAGTGGGTCAAAACCTACCCAACCGGAGATGCCGCCGCCCCAGACACCAATGATCATCACACCCTCTGCATGACTTTTGAAGAAATGCAATCCGTTGTGAAAACCGCACACAACCACGGGATGAAAGTCACCGGACATTGCCGCGCTACCGAAGGTATCCGAAACGCCCTGCTCACGGGGTACGACTGCCTGGAACATGGAACGTTTATGGATGACGAAACCATCGGACTGATGCTCGAGCGAGATGTCCCGGTCGTTCCAGCTCTCCAGTTCGAATGGGCCAGTATCGAATATGGACCGGACTTCGGCCTACCACAAGCCGTGATTGATGGACACCAGGAAACACTCGACGGCGGAGCTGAAAGTGCACGCCGGATTCTCAAGGAGGGAGGGCGATTGGGAATGGGAGGAGATTATGGATTTGCCTGGACACCCCATGGAACCTACGCCAAAGAATTAACTTTTTTTGTTAATCATGTCGGTTTCACACCCTTGGAAACCCTCAAATGCGCCACCAAGCATGGAGCCGAAATCATGGGGCGTGGAGACGAACTGGGAACGCTTGAAGCTGGAAAACTGGGAGATGTTCTGGTGGTTCACGGAGACGTCCTGAAAGACATCTCGCTCATCGAGGATCAGAACAATCTCCTGGCAGTCCTACAGGGTGGCATCCTCAAAGCTGGAACGCTCACCTAACCCTCACACAAAACTTTTACCAGACTCGTCGGTTCAAACCGCCAAGCCAATTGAGTGGACCGCCGAACCACGAGCTGATTGCCTGAAACCCGTTTCATCCGGCCAGGCTATTACTTTCTCTCCACCTTTAAGCCAGAAAAATCGTTGAAAGTCATCAACAAGGCTCCATCCGCACCAAAACGTTGGAAAATATTTGCCAGGAGAGGCGCCTCGTTGGGCCAGGGAAAAACGAAAGTCACATCAAAATCGGCAACCTCTTTGCCGATTTCTTGGTAGGCATCGTCGTAATGTGACTCCAACGTCAAGTCCCCGTCATTCTCGAGGTACGCCTCGTCAATCAAGTCATCCGAGCCGATGGGAATAAAACTCCCTTCGATTAATTCCACATCCAAACCGTAATCGCTGGCCAATTCGACCGAGTGTTCGAAAACTTCCCGGTTAATTTCGATACCATAGGATTCAAATCCCAGTAAACTGGCAACCGAAGCCACGCCTCCAAAACCGCTTCCCCATTCACAAAATACGTTACCCGGACAAATCCCCAAGTCCTGGATGGCAATCAAGGCCTTGGCAATCTCGCTATGATCGCAAGCGACAAACCCATCCTTGGCAAAAGGTTTATCTTTGATAAACGCTTCAACCCGCCCATTCAAATCATCCAAAAAATCAACCACATCACTGGGCAACTCAATATGGTCAAACGACAATGGAACGGTTTTCAGCATAAGACAATGGCGATATCCTTAACCAAACTGGGTTGCTCTCTGGTGTTCCTTGGCAGTCTCAAAAAGCGGCAAACCAAGGCACTTTTCTTGGACTACTCTTCATCCCCACGCAATTTTGCCAGCACCGTAAAATCCTCGAGGGTTGTTGTGTCACCGGTCGCCTCTTTACCGGCTGCAATGTCTCGCAGAAGCCGACGCATGATTTTCCCACTGCGTGTTTTTGGCAAAGCTGCTGTAAAACGAATGTCATCCGGCTGAGCCAATGCGCCGATTTCAGTTCGAACATGCTGCTTAAGTTCCTTGCGAAGCTCATCGTTAGCCTCGACATCCTTAACTGTAACGAAAACAGCAATAGCCTGCCCCTTGATTTCATCCGGACGTCCCACCGCGGCAGCTTCCGCGACATTCGGGTGAGAAACCAAAGCGCTTTCAACTTCGATGGTACTGAGACGATGACCAGACACATTAATCACATCATCGATCCGTCCCATAATCCAGTAGTAACCATCATCGTCCTGTCTCGCATTGTCTCCAGTTAGATATTTTCCCGGAACCTTATTCCAGTACTGCTCCTGGAACCGCTCATCATCCCCCCAAAT